>SKZB01000217.1 GCA_007127615.1 Phycisphaerales bacterium
ATCGTCGATGTTGAAGATGTAGGGGTAGTAGCAGCCGTCCCAGCCGACCAGGTCGAGCGGATGGTAATCGTAAATGTAGCTGTGCACCTGGTGGAGCGCCTTGATCCGCACTTCAAACTGGCCGCGCTCGTCGTAGGTCAGCGGCAGTTGGGGCAGACGCAGATCGCGCTCGCAGTACGGCGCGTGTTCGAGGAACTGGCTGGTCTTCTTCGAGACGTACCGCGGCGGGGGCAGGATGTGCGAGCCGTTCGCCGTTTCGATCACGAGAAAGCGCGGGTGCGGTTCATCCTTGCTCCCATCTCTGTTTTGGGGCGGATCAAACTCCATGCGGTACACCACGCCCTTGGGGATGATGATGTAATCCCGCTCGCGGAAGGGAAGCGTTCCCATGCTGGTGTAACACGTCCCCGTCCCGAAGTGGATGAAGAGACACTCATCGCCCATGGCGTTCTTGTAGTGATAATCCATGGGCTCTTCGGGCACGCAGATCGCCATTTCACAGTCGGCGTTGCCGAAGAGCACCACCCGGCCGGTGATGGGATCGCCCTTGGGTTTGCGCGGTATGGTCTTGAGGTGCCGCATCCGCATCACGTCGGTTTCAACGTACTCCGGCCGGGTCCCGTACATCGGCTTCCAGCCGGAGACCTGCGTCGGCGGGTGGATGTGGTACATCGTGGAGGTCGGGCCGACGAACCCTTCGGTGCCGAAGACCTCTTCAGAATACAGGGCGCCGTCGGGGCGCCGGAACTGAATGTGCCGCTTCGGGGGAAGCTCGCCGAGTCGGAAATAATGAGGCATGGATCGATCTCCTCGTGCTCGATCGTTCGGGTGAATGCGCCAGAATGGAACGATCACATTGTAGTCAGCCCGGAAGGAAATGGACCCCCGAATTGCAGCCCGGTTGGGGGGTGTCAAGGTGGGTGATCCGCGGCCCCGCCGGTTCGAGCATATCCGCGTCCGGAGCCGCGGCCGGGGAACACGCCGGGCTGTGAACGGTCACGGATCGTCCGGTCGGCTGGGCAAAGGTCCCTCCGGCATGTACCGTGATGGGCCACGTGATGGGTCACGTGATGGAGCACGTTTGAATCAGTCGAAACGCCAATCGAAAGGAACGGCACGATGAGCGACCATGTCTACAAAGTCACCGAACTGACCGGATCTTCGACCAAGGGCGTTGAGGATGCGGTGCACAATGCGATCAACCGCGCGTCCAGAACGCTGCGCAACCTGCGCTGGTTTGAGGTCACGGAGACTCGCGGTCATATCGAAGATGGCAAAATCGCCCACTGGCAGGTCACGATCAAGATCGGCTTCACGCTGGATGAATGAGCCCCGCGGGCAATCGCTTGGGGGAAGAGGGTGCGGGGACTTCGGCGATGAGCCGAGTCGGCCGGTATCATGCCGGGCATGACCGCCACGCTATCGACGGCCGTTCATCGAATCGAAGTTCGCCCCCGGGCCGGCCGGGGCGATCCGCGCGGCGAGGCGGCGCTGCGGCAGGCCCGATCGCTCGGGCTGAGTCCGGAGCCGACGCGCATTGAAAGTGCGAGCATCTATCTGATCGAGGCGGCGCTCGAGCCCGAACAGCTCGAGAGAATCGCCCGCGAACTGCTTGCCGACGCGATCATCGAAGAGTCGGTCATCAACGAGCAGCGGACGCCGAACGCGGATGCGACGATTGAAGTGCACCCGCTGCCGGGCGTGATGGACCCCGATGCCGATGCGGTCGCGAAGGCCATCCGCGCGATGCTGGACATCGAGGTCGCCGTCCGCACCGGTCGACGCTACGACTTTCACGGCGTGGATGGAAACGCCGCGAAGACAATCGCCGGTCGAACGCTCGCCAACCCTGTCATCCACGGCATCTATGCCGAGCCGTTTCACCCTGAGGCGTTTCCGCACGGCCACTCGTATGAACTGAAGATTGTCGAAGTGCCGATCCGTGATCTCGACGAGGGGCAGCTGGAAAGACTCTCCCGCGAGGGTCATCTTTTCCTCTCCCTCGAGGAAATGCGCGCGATTCAGGCGGAGTACCGGCGCCTCGGCCGGGAACCGCGTGAGATCGAACTGGAGACACTCGCCCAGACGTGGAGCGAGCACTGCGTGCACAAGACGCTGAAGGCGACGGTGAGATACCGCGAGCGCGACGCCGGGGAGATCACGAGCATTCGCGATCTGTGCGCCAGGCGTGACCGGCCGGGACACACGGTGCATGATGACGGCTCGGTGACCATTCACAACCTGCTCAAGTCGACCGTCGCCGCGGCGACCCATGAGCTCATGGAAGACGGCATCGACTGGTGCCTGAGCGTGTTCGTGGATAACGCCGGCATCATCGCCTTCGACGATGAACACGCGGTCTGTTTCAAGGCCGAGACGCACAACCATCCCAGCGCCATCGAGCCGTACGGCGGCGCGGCCACGGGGATCGGCGGCTGCATCCGCGACATCATCGGCACCGGCCTCGCGGCGAAGCCGATCGCCGCGACGGATGTCTTCTGTGTGGCGCATCCCGATCAGTTCGTCGGGGATCAGGCCGCGCAGCTTCCCGCGGGTTGTCTTGATCCGCGGCGCATTCTGCAGCAGGTGGTCGCCGGCGTGCGCGACTACGGCAACCGAATGGGCATTCCCACGCTGAACGGCGCGGTCTGGTTCGACAACGACTACGTCGGCAATCCGCTGGTCTACTGCGGCTGTATCGGCGTCATGCCGCGGGACCGGATCCGGGGTGAGCCGCGGCGGGGCGATCGAATCATTGCCCTCGGCGGACGCACCGGCCGCGATGGCATTCACGGCGCGACCTTCTCCAGCGCGGAGTTGACCGACACCCACGCCGATGAGTTCAGCCATGCGGTGCAGATCGGCAATCCGGTCACGGAGAAGAAACTGCTCGATGCGATCCTTGAAGCGCGGGATCACGAAGGCGGCTGCCTCTTCAGCGCGATCACCGACTGCGGCGCGGGCGGGTTCTCCAGCGCGGTCGGGGAGATGGGCGAAGCGCTCGGCGCGGAAGTTCACCTCGAACGCGCCCCGCTCAAGTACGACGGGCTTTCACCGACGGAAATCTGGATTTCTGAAGCGCAGGAGCGCATGGTGCTCGCCGTGCCGGAGAGCGCCCTCGACGCCCTCCGTGCGATCTGCGGGAAACACGATGTCGAACTCTGCGATCTCGGCTCGTTCGGAACGCCGGAGCGGGAACTGATCCTGAATTATCACGGCACCGAGGTCGGGCGCATGCCGATGGAGTTTCTGCACGAGGGGATCCCGCAGACCGTCCGCGAAGCGGTTTTCGAGAGCCCCGCGCCGGCCCCTCCCGCACCGGGTCGCCATCGTCGTCCGGATCGCGATCTCTGCCCGGATCCTTTGGCCGCGCTCCAAAAACTGCTGGCGCACCCCAATATCGCCTCCAAGCACTGGATCATTCAGCAGTACGATCACGAAGTGCAGGGGCGGACGATGATCAAACCGCTCGTCGGCTTGCACGCCGGCCCGTCCGATGCCGCGGTGATCACGCCGGTCGAAGGGTCCCCGCGCGGCCTGGGAATCGCGAACGGGCTGGCGACCGGGCTCAGGGACGATCCGTACCTGATGACGCTCGCGGCCATTGATGAGTGCGTGCGCAATCTCGTCTGTGTGGGCGTGGATCCATCGCGCATCGCGATCCTCGACAACTTCTGCTGGCCCTCGTGCAAAGATCCGCACAATCTCGGCGCGCTCGTCCGCGCGGCGGAGGGATGCTACGACGGCGCCAAGGCCTACCGCACGCCATTTATCAGCGGCAAGGATTCACTCAACAACCAGTTCACGACCGAGGACGGGCGCACGATCCAGATTCCGCCGACACTGCTCATCTCCGGCTTCGGCATTGTGAACGACATCAGCGCCTGCCTCACCATGGATGCGAAGTCTCCGGGGAGCGTGCTCGTGCTCGTCGGGGACACCCAGCCGACGCTGGCCGGCTCGCATTATGCGATGCTTTTCGGCGGCGAGGGTGAACTGCCGCGCGTCGATCTGGAGCGCGGCCCCCGCACGGCGCAGCGGGTCGCGGCGGCGATCGCGCAGGGGCATGTTCGCGCGGCCCATGATGTGAGCGATGGGGGGGTGCTCATCGCCGCGGCGGAGATGGCCTTCGCCGGCGGACTCGGTCTCGAACTCGATCCCGGCGCGCTGGACGCCCGCGATCCGATCGGGCTGTTCGGTGAGTCGCCCGGCCGCTACCTGCTGGAGATCGCGGCGGATGATCCCGGCCGCGTGCGCGAGATCCTGGGTGAGGTGCCGATGAGGGTGATCGGGCGGTTCGATGACTCGGGCCGATTGCGATTGGGTGAGGCGCTCGATACATCGGTGGATGAACTGCGCGAGATCTGGCGCGGGCCGCTGGATTGGTGATCGATCACGCCCGACGGCCGGACAGTACAATGGACCGCCCATGTCAGAATCCCCCGTAGCGTTCATCCTGACCGGACCCGGGATCAACTGTGATCACGAGCTGGCCCGCGCTTTCGAACTCGCCGGCGCGTCACCGCGCCCGGTGCATCTGAGCGAACTGATCGCCGACCCCGCGCGTCTCGATGACGCCGACCTGATCGGCCTGCCCGGCGGTTTCAGCTACGGCGACGCGATTGCGGCGGGTCGGGTCTTTGCGCAGATGATTCGCCGGCATCTCTACCCCGCGTTCGTGCGGGCGATCGAGCGCGGCGTGCCGATGATCGCGCCGTGCAACGGCTTTCAGATTGCCGTTCAGGCCGGCCTGCTGCCGGGGCCTGACGCCGGTTCCTCCTGGCCGATTGACCCCGCCCCGCCGTGTGTGACGCTGACCTCGAATGCTTCGGCGCGCTTCATCGATCGCTGGTGCCGCATTGAAATCCCGGCCGACACGCGCTGTGTGTGGACGAAGGATTTGAAACTGACCGCCGCGAGCGCGTTACTGCCGATCGCGCACGGGGAAGGCCGCTTCGTTCCGGATGTCGAATCGCGGTTGACGCGCCTCGAACAGGCCGGCCAGATCGCGGTGCGGTACGCATCCGATGACAATCCCAACGGCTCGGCGGGTGATATCGCCGGCCTCTGTGACGCGAGCGGCCTGATCCTGGGCCTGATGCCGCATCCGGAGCGGTACACGACCTGGACGCAGCATCCGTTCTGGTCGCACCTGAACGCCGCGGACCGGGCGCATGATCCGCCGGGGCTGGCGATGTTTCGGAGCGCCGTGTCGCATGTGGTTGGCGCCGCCGCGCTCCGGGTGTGAGATCGGCCGAGGTCATGGTGAGTCGTTTGAAAGGCATTCGGCTACAATCGTTGGCGTGGCGGGTTACTACGCACGTCGATTGATGCATCCCTACGTACCGCGGCCGGATTCCGGCGCGGTCAACGAGGAAGATGTGCTTTGCGAAAACTGCGGGTACAACCTGCGCGGCCTTGCGCCGGGACGCGCGTGTCCGGAGTGCGGCCACGGCAGCGGATCGAAGAAGAAGAACAAGCGGCGATCACTCATCGACCCCTTTCTGAACGGCGACGATAGCCACCGCAGCCGGCTTCGCACCGGGCTGTTCCTCATCGCGGTCATCTTTCCGGTCGTCGCGCTGGCTCGCCCGTTCGCCTTCGGCGGGATCGTTCTGACGGGCGACCCCGTCTGGTCGATCGGATACCGGTGGCTGGTGCTGCTGGCCGCGACGGGCTGGATCGCCGCCGTGTGGATGGTGACGCCGCCGAATCTGGATACCCTGCTGCCGAGTTGGCGGCGCGTTCGTCAGGCCGCGCGCCTGCTCGCGTGGGCGTGGCTGCCCGGCGCTGCGATCATGCTCATCAGTTCATATTTTCTTCTCGAAGATGTCCTGCTCCTGGCCGGATACGCCGGTCGCTTCACCGGTGGCGTCGGCGTGCTGGTGGTCGGCGTGTGGCTCTACCGGCTCGCGGAGGATGCGGAACTTGAGAAGGAGCATCACCGGATCAACCTCGCCGTGTGGGTCTTGCCGCTGCCGACGCTGCTGCTCGCGGCCGTGTCCGGTCCGATGGCATGGTTCGCGGTGATCCCGCTCACGCTGGTCTACATTACGTGGGTCTGGGCCATGCTGCTGTACGCGGCGGCGATCTTCGGCATGGGGCAGCACGTTCGGTGGGCGATGCGGCATCGTCTCGAGCAGATGGAACGCGAGGAGCGCATCCAGGCGCGGAAGAAGCAACTTGAGAAGGAAGCGGCGAGCCGTGTGCGCGAGACGCGTGAGGGGGAGGGCGATATTCCGCTGGCGTGAGGAGAGCGTGAGCGCGCTGGATCGTCTCGCCGTTTGTTTCAAATGTGTTGCCGCATCATCCCGGTGAATGGCCGGATACGGTGAAGACGTTCAAACCGAATTCACTGCTCGCGGTCGAGCCGATGTTGTCCTTGAGCCCGGAACAGACGAAAGGCAACCTCCGTGCGTGGTCGAGTTTTACAGCGGATTCTTCGCTGAGCGTGCGTTATGAAGCGGATGTGCTGATGATGGAGTATGGTCCGCGCGATCTGACGGAGGGTATGGATCAGTTGCAGGATGTGGTGGGGTAGTCCTGCGGTAATCCAGCTCGATCGAGCCAGTAGTTCATCAACGCCTGTTCGATCATTGTCTCGTCGCCGCCGCGAGCTTTCACGATCAATAGGTAGTCCACGATGGCAGCCGCTTGGTCGCGATTGAATACAGCGTACTTGTGGATTGCGTGATCCCACCAAGTCCGCTCGCCATAGCGGCGCGGATTGACCTTCTCGTGTCTTGACTTTACGCCAAGGTGGCAACAGAGATGCCAGTGTGGCTCAACGTCCTCGAGTAACTGGTCAAGATCTGCAATCAGATATGCCGGGAGATAGAAGCGAAATGCTTCATCGGAGAAAAAGGAAAGCGCAACGGAACAACCATCGAGGAATTGATGACCGAGTGTTCGCCAATCGGACTTGCCCGCGAATCGCTCTTCAACTTCCAGCGGCTCCGATCCCTCAAGCGAATCTATCAAACACCAGTCGCCGGGATACTCGATTCCGACGAAGCTTCGCCGAATCTTCTCTTTGGTCGTTTCAATATTCATCACGAATTCGGCGAGACGCTCACTCTGTCCTGCGCGATCGAACGACGAATCCACTTGACCTACGCGTGATTAATGCGGCGAAGCGAGAACGTGCCTCGCTCACATTCACCGTTTGCGCGATTTCGCCATTCAGTCTATGTTCTGCAGACGTTAAAGACTGCGAACCCATATCAATGCCCCCACCGCCCGCGATTTGGCGCACGACATCACCGATCGTGCGCATCCTTTCCGCATCAGAATCGGCCATCGTGATCCCGAACTCGCCCTCGACCTCTCCATCAGGAGTTCAACGCCGTCAAGGCCCATGTCTGCCTCACGCCGCCGGCGGTGTGCTGATTTCGCCGCCGGCGACCGCGCGGCGGACCCATTGGCCCTGCTCGTAGCTCATCCGGCGAAGCGCGAGGCGCTGCTGGTTGCACGGCCCGTGGCCCCGGATCACGCGGAAGAACTCATCCCAGTTCGGCTCGGTGAAACCCCAGTCGCCGGTCTCCGGATCCTTCACGCACTTTGTATCCGGCTTCCGGGAGAGCACGATGCCTTCATCGTTCTTCTCGGTCACGTGAATCCGGAGGCCGAGATCGATCGCGGCCGGGGCGAAACGGTTGACGAAGCGGCGACGGAGTTCATCGTTCTTGACCGTCTTCATCCGCCAGCGCATGGGCGGAAGTTCTTCCGCATTGGGCTTATCCGGCGGACCGAAGAACATCAGCGACGGTTCCCACCAGCGATCGAACGCCTCCTGGGCCATCTCCTTCTGTTTCTTGGTGCCGCTCATGAGCGTGAGCACCATGTCCTCGCCGGAGCGGAAGTGGAACGCCTCTTCCATGTTGATACGCTTCATCGTGCGGACGTACGGTCCGTAGGCGCCGTCGGCGAGGGTCTTCTGGTTCATGATCGCGGCGCCGTCGATCAGCCACTGGATCATCGCGATGTCGCCCCAGGTCGGGGCGGGATAGTTGAACACATTGTGATACTTGGTCTTGCCGACGATGAGATCGCGCAGCATCTGATCGCGCGACTTGCCGAGATCCTGCGAGACGCGGTAGAGCATCTGGCCGTGGCCGACTTCATCCTGGACCTTGGCGGTCAGCGCGAGCTTCCGGCGGAGGGAGGGGGCGCGGGTGATCCATTCACCTTCGGGCAGCGCGCCGATGATCTCCGAATTGGCGTGATGCTCGGCCATTTTGAGCATGCCGACGCGGTAGGCCTGCGGCATCCAGTCATCGGCCTCGATGTGCTCGTTGCGGGCCATTCTGGCCTCGAACTCCGCGAGCTTTTCGGGGTCTTCCTTAATGTTGTGATCGACGTGCATGCCGATGTTGGAACTACCGGACATATCAATCGCTCCTTTGGGATGGATTCACCGCGGCGAGCACGGAGGGATTTTGAGTGACGAGTTTCCGTACTACGGAAAGCGTGCGAGTAAGTAGACGCATGTAGGCGATGTGCCCACAGATTGCCCCCAGAGTCAGTAGGCCTATCGCCGTTGTTTGCGCTCCACTCAGAAATCCATGGAGTATCATCGTGCCAATTCCGGCCGCAATCATGAGTGTGGCGCCAATACACCCGATCACAGACAAGATCATAGAGAACGATGCACGCAATTGCCTGTCGTTTTCCTGCTGAGCAGCATTCAGCAATTGGATTTCTGATTTTGTGAACATATCAATCGCTCCCTTGGGGGTCGATTCTGCCCTGATCGGGGGTCGTGGTCTGTTCTGCGAGTTTCTGGATCAGTTGATACATCCGAACCCGGTTACGCATCGCGATGACCGCCTGAGCGCCAAGTGCCACGAAAACGCCACCAAGCAGATACATGTATTCCGCGTGTGGCTCAAGGGTGGCGAATCGCAGCCCGAGAAGCAGGCAGAAAGCAAGGACAAACCACATCGCCACCTTGGCTTGACGCTCGTATCTTCCGGAAGCGGCTTTACGAATCCGGGCTCGTTCAGATGATGTGAGTTCCATTGTTCTGTACTCCGGGAAGATGCGTCATGATCATCCGACGTCGCGCATGGGTCGAACCCTTGGCGGAGGCAGCGGTCGACCTTCTCGCTCGAAGCTTTGGATGACATCATCAATTGTCTCACACAATTCCGCATAGAGCCGCACGGGATCGTCTCCGTGGATGCCGGAAATGAGATCAGGACAGCGACCGATGTAGGTCTGATCCTCATCGCTCCATTCGATCCACTTGTGGTATTGGTCAATCAGTTTCATTGACAATCTCGATAGCCTGCTTCACCTGCTTTTCCTGATACCGTTTCGCATCGTCGTTCTTCTGGCCACTGATGGTCACGGCACCGGGATACCGCTCGTGCAAGAACTTCCTGTGTGATCCTTTCGCACCGCCGTGAATCTCGCAGAAACCAGCCGCCTGTAAATCTCTGATCAGATCTCGTACTTTTCTCGGCATGTCGCCGACCTTACTGTTCCCGGCCAAGGCCGGGGCTATCTGTGTGTCAGTCGATCAATTCGAACACCGTTGCCAAACCCTGGCCGACGCCGATGCAGGCGGTAGCGATCCCGCGTTTCGCGCTGCGGCGCCGCATTTCGTGGATCAGCGTCGTCGTGATCCGAGCGCCGGAGCAGCCCAGCGGGTGGCCGATAGCGATCGCACCACCATTGACATTGACCCTCTCTTCGTCCAGGTCGAGATCGCGGATGCATGCCAGCGACTGAGCGGCAAAGGCCTCATTCAATTCTATCAGGTCGATGTTCGCCAGATCCACCCCTTCGCGTTCGATCACTTTGCGAACGGCAAAGACCGGCCCGACGCCCATGTAGGCGGGATCGACGCCGGCGGAGGCGGAGGCCCCGATCCGGACCAGCGGCGTGAGGCCGTGCCGTTCGGCGAACCGGCGTTCGACGATCAGCAGGGCGGCCGCGCCGTCGTTGACGCCCGAGGAGTTACCCGCCGTCACCGTGCCGAGGTCATCGCTGGAAAACACCGGCCGCAGCGTCGCGAGTTTCTCCAGCGGAGTGTCTGGCCGGGGATGCTCATCGGTCTCGAAAAGAACCGGATCACCCTTCCGCTGGGGGATCGAGACCGGAATGATCTCCTCCCGCCAGCGGCCGGCCTCCCGGGCAGCTTTCCACCGCTGCTGGCTCTGGTAGGCGAAGCGGTCCTGCTCCTCGCGCGAGATATTCCATTTCCGCGCCACGTTCTCCGC
>SKZB01000456.1 GCA_007127615.1 Phycisphaerales bacterium
GTGCGCCTCTCCGTCCCTCCACCCCTTCGTCCCTTCACCCTTCGTCGCTCCGTCGCTTCGTCGCTCTAGCCCTCCATGCCTCCGCCGTCTCCTCCGAGCGGATCACTTGCGCAGATTCCTGAAGCGCCATTAACTCTTCTGCTTTTCCTTGCTTTCCCATTCTCACCGCGTAGACTTGATTTGAATCGCGGAACCGAAGACCTCTACCAGGCCTTCGTTCCGTGTCGGAAGATGCAGCAAAGGGCAGTTCGCTCCGCCTCCCGGAGCGAAGAGCCCGTTGATGAGTAAACCGACTTTGTTCGCACGTGTCGTGCAGAACTTGGTCGGTTTTTTCGTTTTTTGACTCGCGCGACGGCACCGAGCCGTCAATTTGATTGGACTGACGCCATGAACACCGACAAGGACAGAACCGTCACATTGGCCCTGGCCGCCCTGGTCCTGCCCCTCGCCCTGGCGGGATGCTCGAGCACACAGCGAGCCGGCAATGAAGCCGAAGAAATCCGAATGGCCCCGCAGATGAGCGAACGGGCGGCCGCCATTCTGGCGGACAACGCCATTCAGGAGTCGCCGGGCATGGTTCGCCTGGGAGCCGGCGATCGATTCGGTCGGCACGTCGTCGACCGTCACATGGTCCTGGTTCGTGCGCGGCAGGAAAGCGGCGGAGCCACGCTCGCCACCGTGCCGATCTCCAAAGATTGATCGACGGATCGGGCTGACACCGGCGCTCGCCGGATGGGACGTTCGGAAAGCCGCGGTCGCACGGCGATCGCACTCCGCTCGGCGCGGCCGAAACGGTTTACCGAAACCTCTCATTGGTGTTCCAGGTTCTCCCGAAAAAGCGGTCGTCGGGATCTTCAGTGCCCGGCTTTGGTGAATTCGGTTGTTTCTTCTTGCTTTCCTGTTTTCACCGTATAGACTTGTATTAGATCGCGGAATGTAATACCTGCAACAGGCGAATGTTCCGTGTCGGAAGATGCATCAAGGGGCCGTTCGCTCCGCCCCCGGAGTGAAGAGTCCGTTGAGGAATAAACCGACTTAGGTTCGCACAACTCGTGCGGCACCTGGTCGGTTTTTTCGTTTTTTGACCTCACCGGCGGCAGAGAACCGCCAATTCGATTGGATGAACACCATGCGGACTTACAAAGACATTCTGGCCGGGCCGGACGGCACGCTGAAACAATCCACCCGAGCCCCGCGGTCGCGTGATCTTCCGGCCACCGTCGTTGTGGAAGGAGAGGAAATGACGCTCGCGCTCGATACCGGATTGAAGCGGGTCGAGAGCACGGCGGTTGCGCCGGCTCCGATGAACCGGCAAAACGGACACTTCTGAACCTGCACCCCGAGCATCCCACGGATGAACTGAGAAAAGAGAGCTTTCACATGACGCTCAACCCACTTGTCGTTTTCGATCCGGAGCAGAATTGCGATATGCACCGCTGCCCGGAAGCAAATTGTCAGAGCCCTTCCGAAATTGGACAGACAAGAGACATTCAGATGTCACGATCACAAAGCTGGCCGTGAGCGTCATCAACAATGCGGTCGTCGCTTGATTCGAGATGATCGCGCTTGACCCCCGCTGAGCCATTCAGCAATTCCTTTTGCCGCAACAACTTTACCGCGGCGGAAATGAGATTCGTTATGAAGACAATGACTCGATTTATCGTATGTGTCGCGGCCGGCAGTGTTGTGTCGCTGAGCGGCTGTGACACGCGAGACAATTCGCCCGCGTCGGGCACGTCCGCCACGCCGTCGAGCAACACCACCCCCTCGCGCAACACCAACACGACCGCGCCGAACAACACGAACCAGAACCAGTACGACGCCGACAACACGGGTCGCAACCAGGACGATCGCGATCAGAATGGAATGACGCCGATCGACCAATCACAGTCATCCGAGCACATCTCGATCACATCGGACATTCGCCGGGCGGTTGTTGATGATGACATGCTGTCCATGAACGCGAAAAACTGCAAGATCATCACCGACGATTCGGGCAGAGTCTGGCTTCGGGGTCCCGTGAGTTCCCAGGCCGAGAAAGACCGGATTGAAAATATCGCCCAACAGATCGCCGGCGCACGCAACGTGACGAACGAGCTGGAAGTCAAGACCGGCTGATTTGCCCGGCGTGCCCAAGTAGCACGGGCGCCCGGAACCAGCTGCGGCGTCCAACCCAATCAGTCCCCCACGGTTCCTGCAGCGATCGTTGCATCGAACACACCAAGAACGGAGCTTCCCGATGAGTCAATCAGTTTTCTGTATCGCACCATCTGAAACGATCGCCAACAATATCGTGATGAGTCTGAAAAGCGATGGCTTTTCGGATAACGATATCTCGGTGCTGTTTCCCGATAAGTCCACGACGCGCGACTTCGCGCACGAGAAAAATACCAAGGCACCCGAAGGTGCGCTCACCGGCGCCGGCGCCGGCGGCGCGATCGGGGGCACCCTCGGCCTGCTGGCCGGTATCGGACTGCTCGCGATTCCCGGATTGGGCCCGTTCATCGCGGCCGGCCCGATCATGGCGTCGCTCAGCGGTATCGCGGCCGGCGCTACGGTCGGCGGAATCACCGGCGCCCTGATCGGCATGGGCATCCCCGAAATCGAAGCCAAGCGCTACGAAGGCAAGGTGAAGGA
>SKZB01000365.1 GCA_007127615.1 Phycisphaerales bacterium
TACGTCAGCCCGGCGGTCAGCGAGAGCACACGGGACTTTCTCGTCAAGGCAATCGTGGACAATGAAGCGGCGCGCCTGCGGCCGGGATCTTTCGGCAGCGCGCGGGTCGTGATCGACGAACGGGGCGAACGGCCGAGCGTGCCGGAGGAAGCCCTCGTCTCGACCCGCCGCGGTTACAGCGTGTTCGTCATCGATGATGACAAGACCGTCGACCTGGTTCCGGTCGAAATCGGCCTGCGGTCCAATGGCTACGTGGAACTGCGCGACGGCCCGGAACTCGGCACGCGGGTGGTCCGTCAGGGGCAGCTTCGGATTTCGCCCGGCCAGTCGGTGACCGTGTCCGACGATGAGGACGAAGTCGATGAAGACGCCGCACCGGGAGGTGATGCATGATCTGGAATTTCTGCATTCGCCGGCCCGTCCTGACGGTGGTGGTTTTTCTCGTCTTCGCGATCTTCGGGGTGTACGGTTTTCTGCAGATGCCGGTCCAGGAGAATCCGGATGTCGATTTCCCGATCATCAGTGTGGATGTCATCCTCGCTGGCGCGGCACCGGAAGTGCTCGAAACGGAAGTGATCGAGCCGCTTGAGGCGGAGATCAATACGATCGAGGGATTGCGCACGTTGAACTCCACGGCGCGCGAAGAGGTGGCATCGATCGTCGCCGAGTTCGAACTGTGGCGCGACATTGACATTGCCGCCCAGGATGTGCGCGATGCGATTGAACGCGCCCGGCGACAACTGCCGGAAGACGCCGAACCCCCGGTCGTGCGCAAGATCGATCTCAACGCCCAGCCGATCATGTGGATCGCGCTCACCGGCGACGAACGCTGGGACGATGTGCGTCTGACCGACTACGCGGACAACGTTCTGCGGCAACAGCTCGAAACCGTCCGCGGCGTGGGGCAGATCCGCGTCGGCGGACAGCGCCGGTACGCCGTGCGCATCCGCATGGATCCGGAATTGCTCGCCGCGCACCACCTGGCCGTGCAGGATGTGATCGACACGGTGCAGCGCGAGAACGTCGACATTCCCTCCGGCCGGATTGAGAGCGGCCAGCGCGAGTTTCTGGTCAAAACCCGCGGCCAGTTCAATGACGCCGAACCCTTCAATGACCTGATCGTGGCCTACCGGGACGGTTCACCCGTACGCATCGGCGACGTCGGAAAGGCGGTCGACGGCATCGAGAACGATCGGCAGATTGCGCGCTTCACGGGCGAAACCAGTGCGGGGCTCGGTATCGTGCCGCAGACCGGCGCGAACGTGGTTGAGGTGGTCACGGGCGTCCTGGAGCGGGTCGAGGCGATGTCCCGCGACTTTCCCGCCGGGCTTCAGTATCGCATTTCGACCGACAGCTCCGAATACATTCGGGAGAATATTCGCGACCTGATCCTGACGATCTTCATTGCCACGGCGCTCGTGATCTTCGTGGTGCTGCTGTTCCTGCGCAGTTTCAAGGGCACGATCGTGGCGGGGCTCGCGATTCCGGTTTCTCTGCTCATCGGGCTGGCCGTGATCAACCAGTTCGGCTTCACGATCAATGTGCTTTCGATGCTCGCTCTGATCCTGGTGATCGGCATCGTGGTCGACGACGCGATTGTCGTGCTTGAACGCTGCGTCTACCACCTGGAAAGAGGCAGCGATCCCATCCCCTCCGCCCGGGTGGGCGCAACCGAGATGGCCTTTCCGACGATCGCCAACTCCCTTGCGCTCGGCGCGGTGTTTCTGCCCGTGGCGTTCACCGGAGGATTGATCGGGCGGTTCTTTCTCGAGTTCGGCGTGACGGTTGCGGTCACGGTGTTTGCTTCCACGCTCGTGGCGCTGACGCTGACGCCGATGCTTTGTTCCCGCCTGCTCAAGCCAAGCAATGGAAAGTCACTCTTCATTTTTCGTCCCGCGGAGTGGTTCCTGAGTCGCTTTGAGAATGCGTACCACGCGACGTTGCGGCTGGCGTTCAAGGCACGCCCGATCACAATCCTCGCCGGCATCGGCGCCTTTGCGCTCGGCATGTGGGCAGTGGTCAATGTGGAGAGTGAGTTCGCGCCGATGGAAGATCGCAGTCAGCTTCTGGTCATCTTCGAGACGGCGGTGGGCACACCGCTGGAGAAGACCGATGCGTTCGCGGAAAAGATCGAAGCCGTCCTCTTGGAGATGGATGAAGTGAGCCACCAGTTTCTGGCGATTGGTCTGTCTCAGGGCGGCCCCGGCGAAGTCAATCGAGGACTCAGCTTTGTACGGCTGAAGCCCCGGCAACAGCGGGAGCGGCATCAGGAAGAAGTCATGCAGGACCTGCGCGGGCGGCTGGCCGAAATCCCCGATGGCCGCGCCTTCGTGGCGGAATTGACGCCGGGCGGGCTCGATGACTCCCCGGTCGCCATCGTGCTTCAACACCCCGATCTCGAAGTCCTCGCGCAGGTTCAGGACGATGTCATGCAGTGGATGCGCAATCGCACCGATACGTATGTCGGCGTGCGCACAAATCTGGAACTCGATAATCCGCAGGTGGATGTGCACATCGATCGCGATCGTGCGGCGGAGATGGGCGTTTCGGTCAGTGAGATTTCCAACACGCTGCGTTTCCTCCTCGGCTCGCCGACGATTTCCTACATCGAACGGGCGGCGGA
>SKZB01000268.1 GCA_007127615.1 Phycisphaerales bacterium
AAGGTGATGATCTTCGACGGCAACCCGCTCGGCATCGAACTGCCGGCCGCCATCGAACTCGAGGTCACCGAGACGGCGCCGCAGGTCAAGGGCGCGACCGCCACCAACCAGCTCAAGGAAGCGACCGTCGAAACCGGCGCCCGAGTGCGCGTCCCCCCGTTCGTCGAGAACGGCCAAGTCGTGCGCATCAGCACCGAAACGGGGGAGTACCTGAGCAAGGCGTGAATTGATCGCCGGCGCACCGTCAGCACGGCCCGTCTTCGATTCGCATGACACGAACTTCGCGCGGTGCGTTCCGTCTCAAGGTCCGCAACCGGGGATCGGTGTGCTCAGACATCCGACTGAAGGATCGCAGGGATTCGCCGTGCACGGATTCCCATCATCGCAACTAAGTGGTGGGTTGAAGCATCCCGACATCGGATTGCAGGTGTTGGCCGTGCACGCGTTACCATCATCGCAGTCGATGGGGATGGTCAAGCAGTTGCCTTCGATGCAGAAGTTCACCGTACAGAGATTGCCGTCGTCGCACTGACTCGGCGTGACACATGGCTTCTGACACGAACCCCAGTTGGCGAGCAGTAACAGCAGATCAAGCACATCGATGACGCCATCGCCGTTCAAATCGCCCTTGCACGGTCCGGAGCTCTCACACGGCCCCCAGTTTGCAAGCAGAACCAGCAGATCTTGAACGTTGACTTCGGCGTTGCCATCAAGATCGCCGAGACAGAAGCCGGAGACGGCGTTCAGCGCATCGCCCGGCGCGGTCCGTCCGACATCGACCGGTCCCGAAAGGAGTGCATCGGCATCCACGCCGTCGGCGGTGTGGTCAATCGAGACCGCCATCAGGCCGCACGCCGCGATGAGACCGCCCGCTACGGCCCACGATCGAAATCGTCGCTTTATCATGATGTTGATCCTCCACAATGGACGCGGGGTCGTGCATGCACCCGCGTTTGTGCGCGGCGGTCATGAGCGTTTCTGCCGCCAACCGTGAAGTATGCCCCAGCCGGGGCCATGGGCAAGAAGATTCCCGGGACGATCCGCCCGATCGATCCGGGCCCGCGCGATATCATGCCCGACTCATCCGCCCGCCGCGAACCGCACAGGTTCAGATGCTCATGCAAACCCTGACCGAGATTCGATCGCTGCTCGCCGAACGGGGCCTTCGGCCGAAGCACCGGCTCGGACAGAATTTCCTGCACGATCAGAACCAGCTCCGGAAACTGCTTGACGCCGCCGCGCTCGAACCGGGGGAGGTTGTTCTCGAAGTCGGCCCCGGAACGGGGACCCTCACCGAAGCGCTCCTGGAACGCGGCGCCGAGGTCATCGCCTGCGAACTCGATACCGACCTGGCGTCCCTCATCGAGGAGCGGCTGGGCGATCGCATCACCCTTCTCCGGGGCGACTGTCTCGGTTCCTCCCGTTCGCTCAGTTCATCCGTCGTCGAAGCGATCGGCGGCCGTCCGTTCAAGCTCATCGCCAACCTGCCGTACCAGGCCGCGAGCCCGCTGATGGCCACGCTCGCGCTCCATCATCCGAACGGTTCGGGGCAGTTCGTGACCATCCAGCGGGAGGTGGCGGATCGGCTGCTCGCTTCGCCGGGCACGAAGGCGTACGGCCCGCTGACGATCATCATCCGCGCCTTCGCGGAGATCGAACGCATCGGTACGCTCTCGCCGCAGTGCTTCTGGCCCGCACCGGAGGTCACCAGCGCGATGGTCGCCATTCGCCGCAAACCGCACGTAACGGTGGATGACCCGGCTCGTTTCGCGCGATTCGTCACGCAGCTCTTCACGAAGCGCCGCAAACAGCTTGGCGGCACGCTGGGCCGGGAGCTGATCGAGCGCGCCGCCGTGCCGGGGGTTGAACCGTCGATGCGCCCGGAAGCGCTGACGGTGGAACAGATTATTGCGTTGTTCGCGCATGCAGATTGATCGGTCCGCGTCCCGCGCCGAGATGAGGTGCGGATTCGATCGCGCGGCCGATGAACGCTTTGGCGCCCTTGACCGCATCCCGGAGTGCGACCCCGCGCGCGAGCAGGGCCGTGATCGCGGCCGAGAAAGCGCATCCGGTGCCGTGCGTCTGCGTCGTCTCGTGCCGCGGCCCCGGCAGTCGCGTCGGCGTTTCGTTCCACCAGAGTACATCCACCGGATCGCCGGTCAGCGCGCCACCTTTGATCACGACGGCGTGAGCGCCGAGCTGCGCAAGCCGGCGCGCCGCCTCTTCCATGTCTTCAACGGATGCGATTGAACACCCGGTCAACGCTTCCGCCTCGTAGAGGTTCGGCGTGATCAGCGTCGCGCGCTCGAGCAGGGTGTCTCGATAGGCGTCGATCACCTCCTGCTCGACGAGTCGGTGGCCGTGCTTGCTGATCATGACGGGATCGACCACCAGCGGCTGACCGGTCTCGGCCAGTCGCTCTCCGACGGCGTTGACGATCGCCGCGCGGCCGAGGGCGCCGGTTTTGATGGCGGCGGGGGGGACGTCATCCAGCACCGCTTCGAGCTGTTCGAGTACGAACGAGGGTTCGAGGCAGTGGACCGAACGGACGCCGACGGTGTTCTGCGCGGTGAGCAGGGTGAGCACGCTCGTGCCGAAGACGTCGAACTGGTGAAAGGTCTTCAGGTCGGCCTGGATCCCCGCGCCGCCGGAAGGGTCGGATCCGGCAATGGTCAATGCGGTGAGCATGGTACGATTCTATTGGTGCCGTGGATGATTTTCGATTTCAGCGCGCGGGTGATGACCCGTGGCCGGATCGAGCCGATACGCTGGTCATGGAGAACCGAATGGGCCGCACCCGTTTTGTGATGTTTCGTTGGATGAGCCGGCCGGCGCGGCGGTTCACGCAGATTGGTCTGATGTGGTGGGCAGCGGTGATCTGCTCCGGATATGCCGCGGGGCAGGCGAACATCTTCGACGATGCGCTGGAACCCGCTCCGCCGGAGCTGGCGCGGAATGCGGCGTTCTGGTACGACCGCGCTCTACAGCATCTGGAGCGCGTGCCGGTCCGCACGATGCGCACGCTCGTCGAATACGAGTGGTGGTGGGATGCGCCGGTCACGGACGAGGTGCGGCTCGCGCTGGAGGAGGTGCGCCCGGTCCTGAACGTGGTTCAGCGCGGATCACGGCAGCGCAGCAGTGATTTCGGTCTGGACGTGGCGTCCGGTCCGGCGATTCGGCTGCCGCACCTCTCCGGCATGCGCACGCTCGTGCGCATGCTGGCGGTGGATGCCGCCGTCGCACTGCGGCAGGATCGCGCGCGGGATGCCGCCGAAGCGATCAGCAGCATTGTCCGAACCGCCGAACACCTGAATCACGATGATGTCATTCTCAGTTCAATGATTGGACAGTCGCTTTACACGCTCGGTGAGGAAGTGTTGATCTACGGACTGGATCGTGCGGCTTTTCGGCCGGATGAGGCGGCGGTCCTGCTTCTGGCGATCCAAAAGCTCGATGCGGATGATCCCTTCCGATACCGAACGGCGCTCAGGAATCACAAACGACTCTTTACCGAGTGGGCGATTGAGCGGTACTCCGATGACGACGGGCTGATTCTGGCCCGGGATGAAATCAGCGAGATGGCGTTTCATCCGATCACCGGCGTGGAACTGGCCATCCTGAGCCGTGAGGATTTTGAACGACAACTGCACGCCGCGGATGTCGTCCTGGAACGCATGGTCGAAGCGCTGGAGATGCGTGACCCAGAGCAGGCGCGCTTTCAGATTCAACGACTGGATCGCGCGGTTGCGCAGGGGGACCACGGCCTGATCGCGCAGATTTTCCTGTATCCGGCGGAAGAGATCTTCGACCGAATGATCCGGGCACGGAGCCGGGTGGCCGAACGCCGAACGAGCTTGCGCCGGATCGCGGAGGATCGCGTTGATCCACTGGTCTACGCAAACGCCGCGGTGTGGTACCGCCGGGCGGCGCGACGGATCAATGCATTGCCGGAGGAATCTCTGACGATGATGCGTGATCTGGTCGCGGACTCATCGCGTTCCCTGCCGGGTGAGTTGCGGGCGCGGCTGGAATCGGACGCCGAAGTCGTCGACTTGGTGCTGGAGGGTTCGCTGCTCGATCACTGTCAGTTCGCGGCGATCGAGGATTCTCCGCCGGCGCTGCTGACGTGGGATCAATACAGCGCGATCAGCATCGGCTGGTACGTGCTGGCGGATGTTCGACGATTGCTGGAAGACCGGCAGTACGCCGAGGCGGGAGATCGGTTGTCGATTGTGCTCCGGTTGAGTCGGCATCTGGCGGAGGATCAGCGCTTGATCAGCGCGGTCATCGCGCACGATCTGTTTCGGCGGGCCTGGTCGCTGATCGAGCAGGGATTGGAGACCGCGCGGTTGGAGACGCCGACAAAGCGTCAGTTGTTGCGCGAGATGTTCGCCTTCATGCCGCGCGATCCCTTCGGCCACGAGGCCGCGCTGGAGGCGGATCGGCAGCGGCTTCGCCCGTGGCTGCTGGCGGCAGTGCCGGATGATGATGAGCGCCTGCCGATCCTGCTGGAAAGGATGCTGGAGCGGACGACGGGTGAGCAGTTGCTCGGGCTCCTGGTGCTGTTGACGCCGGAAGTGGACCGGCTGGAGCAGACGATTCATCCGTTCGAGGAGATCGTGCTGGACTGGTTCACGCCGCTGATCGACATGGATGCGGTGGAGCAGTGGTTTGCGCAGATTGGCGCCTGGCGCGGCGACGCCGCGACGGGCAATGTCGAGGCGATGTTTGAACGTCGGGCGGGGCCGGTCGCGGCGTGGACGCACGGGCAACGGGCGGCGCGGGAAAACTGGCGAGCGGCGGTGCTTCGTTTGCGGAAAGAAGTGGAGGCCGACGGCGCGAGGGAGAACGAACGCCGCTGAGCGGAATGGGCGGAATGTGCGGAAAGCGACGGGTTCAGCGAATGTAACGCAGGCGACCAAAGTCAGGGATCACCGCGCGTTCGCCGCCGATCGTATGCAGCGCGGGAAAGTACACGACCCACGCCTTGCCGAGCAGAAGATCCCGGTGCACGACGAACGGGGCATCGTCGATCTGCGCGGCAACGGTCGGATGCGGATTCTTCCACAGCCGGGAGTCGAGCGAGAACTGCGAGTTGTCGCCGAGCATATAGAACTGATCCGGTCCGAGCTCCGCGAGGTTATCCGGATGGGTGCCGTAGGCATAGGCGCCGCGGGCCACCATGCGCGCGTATTCGGGGCGGGCGGTTGGATTCTGATCCGGCTGCGCGCCGATCCGCCCGCCGCGATAGTACAGGTCGCGATCCACCCGCATGCGGTGCAGAGACACCGGCGATCCCTCGAAACGCCAGCGAAGCTCCGTCGGTTGAACCAGCCCCCGCACCCCCGCATCGGCAGCGTCGGCGAGATCATCGTAACCCGTCGCATGACGCAGGCGAGCTTCGGCGGTCCACTCGTAGTCGAGTCGCGCGACCGATCGACCCGCAAGAAAGATCTGCATCGACTGATCCACGTGCCAGAACTCGACGTTCGTCACGCGATCCGGGTTGAGTGATTCGATCGGCTCGCGCACTTCCTCGATCCACGGCGAACCGGGCTCATCCTGCCGATACCGCAGGATCGCTTCGCGGCCGTTCAATTTGAACTCGAAGAGGTGGTGGCGCGTTTTCAGTTCCAGCGCGGTGGTGAGTCCGGCCTGGTCGGGGTGGATGCCGGCGGCGATGCGCAGGTCACTCACACTGACCAGGGGAGCGCCGTTGGACGATAACCCCGGCTGGCTTCGGTGCAGCATGTTGTACGGCGTGAAGTCATCCAGCCGCCGCCGACTCAGATTCCACTCCAGCATCGTGGCGTCCGCCCGATCCGTCCGGAAGATGCGGCGGTCGGTCTGCCAGTCCTCGCCGTGCCACGGCGGGCCGGGATAACTCCGCTGCATCAGCGCGGGATTGCGAACCTTCGCGTTGCCGTCGAAGATCGGTGACCAGAGCGCGCGTTGAATGAATTCGGGTTTGCGGCGGATGGAGAAGTCCGATCCGTCCGCCGGCTTCACGAACACATCGCCGTCCGCGATCCAGATCGTTTCGTTGGGCAGTCCCACCAGGCGCTTGATGTAGTTGCCCGAATCCCCCTTCGGGTCGGTCGGGTTCTTGAACACCACCACGTCGAACCGGTCCGGCTCCGCAAACGGATAGATCGTCTTGAGCACCAGAATGCGATCACCCCCGCGCGTCCGGGGTGGCGGTGGGAGGATGTTCAACCCGGTCGGTTCCCGGAAATTCGGGCCCAGCATCGGATCGAGCAGCATCTGCTCTTCCAGACGATCGACGCCGACCGCAAACTCATGGCCGGTCAGTTCCGAGTGAACACGGAAGTGCTGGCCGAGCAGTGTCGGCGCCATCGAGCCGGTGGGAATCACGAAGCCCTCGACGACAAAGCCGCGAAACGTCATCGCCAGAACGAACGCGATGATCAGGGACTGGATCACATCGGCGAACCCGCCGTCATCCTGCGTGCCGTGGGGGGTCTTCGCCTGGTCATCACGCATGTTGGACATGTCGATTCTGGAAACGGTTTTCTTTTGACTGATTGCCGCCGTCGGACGTCACGCACAACCGGTCACCGCTACTGCAACTGCATCATCAACTGTGAAATCTCTTCCATCACGACCTGCTGAAGTTGCATCAGGGTATTGACCTCACCCGCTTCGATGCGGTCGCGCACACGGCTCATCGCCTCGTCGAACACCGAGCGAAGCTGCTCGCGCGTTTCCGCGTCCAGCATGTCGCCCATGCCCTGGGCCTCGATCGCCTGCATCGCCACGTCAAAGGTCATTTCATCAAGTTGCGCCAACAGAACCTGCGGGTCGATCTCCTGGTTCGGGTCGATCCCCGAAAGGTCCGTCATGCCCGCGGCGCCGGAGACCTCATCATCTTGAATGGGGGGCAGATCGCCCGGCAGATCATCGACCGCATCGAAATCAACCTCCTCACCGGCGAGGAGATCGCGGAGCAGTTCCAGATTGCGGCGCACCGCCGTGGCGTTCTGCGCCGCCTGCCCGGTGAGCATGTCGAGGGCCTGCAGCGATGCATTCACCGCTTCGCGCGCGACATCGGTCCACTGATCCCGGCGACGCGTCACGTCCTCCAGTTCATCGCGGTAGCGCGTCACCGGTCCCATGGCGTCGCCGGCGTTGATCACGCCCTGCAGCAGACGCGCCTGCTCGTCCAGGCCGCCGGCCCGGAACCATGCGAGTCGGCTGAGCGTCTCCTGAATTCGCGCTTCGATCATACGAATGTGGTCGGTTCCCGTCCCGCGCGCCCGGGCGGCGGCCTGTTGGGCCTGGCCCGCCGCGCGTTCCAGTTCCGCCCGCGCTTCGTCGTACAGGGCCGTCAGATCCCCGCCCATGCGTTCGGCGAGTTCCGCCATCCCGTCAGAGATCTCATCCCGCAGCGACTGACGGCGCTGAACCATCGAGGCGGACAGTCCCTCAAACATCTCGTCGAATTCACCCACCTGCGCCACGGCCCGTTCGACCGTCGAGACGAACCGTTCCAGTTGTCGCAGCAGGGTTTCCGTCAGATCCACGTTCGGTTGAATCTCGTAGATGATTTCAATGTCCCGCCCCGAAATCCGGTACTCGAGCGCATCGGCCTGTCGTCGAAGGTCAATCGCGTTCTGAAACGAGGTGAAACCGTCGGTCGGGCCGAGTTCGCTCGCCCGGCGAAGCATTTCGTTGGCCTCATCACGCAGTTCCACCACGCGCTCAACGTCCCGTTCGTTCAACGCGCGGCGTTCCGCAGCCGGCTGGCGCAGTTCATCGAGCGTTTGTCGCATGGACGCGGCCTGTTGGGCCACGTTCTGACGCTGCTGCTGCAGCGCCTGACGCCGACCACTGATTTCGACCGATTCGAGCGCGCGGACCATCGTGTCGTGACGACGGATGCCGTTGATCTTCTGCCGGAGAAGGCTCCGAGTGTGCTGCAGGCGCATCTCCTGATCGCCGGCCTGCAACATGCGTGAGGTCGCCAGCTCGCGGAGCGCCTGCGCGGTCAGCAGCGCCGAGGCGGACTGTTGGCCTGGTGCGCCTTCATTGATGCGCGAGAGTTGATTGACGAGATCGTTCAGTTGATTCTGGACCCGGGAATAATCCGCATCCTCCGGCCGCAGGTTGCCGAGTCGCGCGCGGTCAAACTGAAGGGAGGCGGTTTCGAGCGAGCGCTGCACTTCGTTGCGGGTTGCGGCGGCGCTGTCTTCGCAACCCGGAAGACCGAGCGCGCTGACCGTCAGCAGCAGGCCGACCATCGCCAGCGCGGTGAAGGGGGTTCGCGTGTCAATCATGCTTCGTGAATCTCAAAAGGGGGCCAGAAGTGGCGAAAACCAGAGTGTAGCAGGTCCAACCGAAGCGTGGGAGGACTTCGGCGGCCGTCGCGCCCGGCGTCTTACCGATCATCGGGCCGGCGACGCGGTCGAGTCGTTCCGGTCGCCGGGCGGCTCCGGCTCGTCCTCCTCCGCGTCGGTCGGATTCGGATCGAAATCGATCGGATATTCCGGCCGGGGCTGCATCATCATCTTTATCCACCGAACGGCATCGCGCTGCATCGAATCGTCGCGGCGGGTAAAGACCGGCTTCCAGCCGGGCACGTCGGGATGCGGAATTCGCGCCCACTCCCGCGGCAGCCCGTACTGAATGATCAGCGACATCTCCGGCTGCTCGTAATTGATCATCGGCCAGCGGGGGTTCACCTCCAGCCGCTCCAGAATCAGGAAATTCGTGTACCGCGTTCGTTCGCTGCGGTGATGGTCCCGGTGCATCATGAACCGGGTCTCATTCGGCCCGCCGTGGCAACCGCTCGTCGCGCAGTTGTTCATCAGCCAGGTGTTGTGGATCCGCTGGCGAAAGACGTTCATCGATTCCGGATCGCCCTGCACCTCGATCTGCGGATAGAGGTCGCGGGCGCGCAGTTCAAACATCAGGCGGACCACGCGCTCGGGGTCCGCGCGAAAGAGACGGTTCCGCTCCGAGGGGCTGCCGGGAATCAGCGGACTCGTGCCGTACCGATCGATCAATTCGTGAATGGTTTCGCGCGAAACCCGCAGGCGCGGCGGACGATCGAAGTCCAGTTCGTACACCCGGATCAGATTGACTTCTTCGGGGGTGAGCAGGCGCTGCCCCTCGGCGGGCGTGGGGGAGCGGCGTGACCGATCCCGATGGGAGCGGCCGGAGGATCCCTCCTCCTCGTTGGCGGATCTTTCCCTCGCTTCGCGAATCAGTTCCAGCTGTGCATCGACCATCGTGCGCAAGCGGCGAACCGCCGTAATCCGATCCTCATCCACCACTTCTTCCAGGTGTTCAAGATGCCCCCGGGCCAGCTCGTACTTCCGCTGCTCAATGAGCCATTGCACCAACGTGATGTGTTGATCGTGTCGGCCGGGATCCAACGCATCGATGAAGCGGCGGTAGAGTTCTTCAAACGTCGGTTCCAGTCGAACGTAATCCACGTGCTCGCGATCGATCCGGACGCGAATGCCCTCGATCTCCATGGCGACATCGTCGAAGTTATCCTCGATGATGATTCCTTCGCGCATCTGGCCGCTTCGCATGATGACCACGCCGCGCTGTCCCGGTTCGGGGTTCACCAGCCGCACGATCTGGTGAACGCGCGTCTTGTGGAAACTTTCCAGTTCTCCACGCGGGGTACGAATCACGATCACGTTCTGATCTTCCATCTTCACGTGTCCCGACAGCTCGCGATACCGGCTCACGCGCAGGATCACCCGGTCGGGCTCCGCGGCGTCACCATCCGCATCGGCGGGCAGCAACTCTTTCGGGAGCGCTTCATCCGCCGCGTCGGGCGCGTCGGCATCGTTCTCGTCGTTCTGATCGTCCCGGTCGTTCTCGGTCGGTTCGGCGCCGGCCGCGTCCGTCGGCCACGAGGCAGAAGCGGCATGAGCCGCGGCCGATCGAAGTGAGGGGACCGCCGCGAGCAGCAGCGCGAGGAGTGAGATCAGGGCGATCACCGGAAGCGCGGCCTGAAGGCGTGATTGGAGGCATCGGGGCATAGCACCGTATTGTCTGCAAAAGGGGGGACCACCGTCAATACCGCGCGACCATCGCGCCGCCGGTGAGCAGACCGGATGCGGCGATAGACGCACCTCAGCCAACTTCTCCGATTTGTTTTTTCCCGGTTTCTTCCGCCGCACGGCGCG
>SKZB01000391.1 GCA_007127615.1 Phycisphaerales bacterium
CCCGGCAGGGGGGCGAGCATCCGTCCGGGAATCAACAAGTTTCCGCTTCGACAGGACCAGTGCGTTCGACCGCCCCCAAAGGAAATCCTGGGGCGAGGCGGCTACTTTCCGTGATTCTGCCGGGCGTGGGCGTCCACGTTCACGAGCGACTCACGAACCGACTCCAGCCAGTCGCGCGGCGGAAGAGCGTACGGCCGGAACTTCTCGAGCACGCCTTCTTCCTCGCTGGAGAAAAGCCCGCGGTGGAATCCGAGCTTTCCCGCGCTCGGCGCGTCGATCAGAAAACTCGAGTCGGCCGGGCTCATCTGGAACAGGATGCGCAGCTCGAATTCGCGCAGCCCCGCTCGATCGAACGTCCGGTTGACGTTGTTGACGGTATCGCACCAGGCGAGCGTGTGCACGCCGTCGTTCGGTCCTTCCCGCAGGATGGTCGCAAACAGTTTGTCAGACGCGGGCGGCTTGCCTTCTTCATCCATGGAGAAACTGAAGTCCTCGGTATGCCGCAGATCACGGAAGCGGTGGATGCCGTACGCCACGAGGTAGAGGGGCGGCGCGTCGCTCGCATCGCGGGACTCGCGCGATTTCAGTTCGTCATGAATCTGGTTGATCGCGTCCGCGGTGTCGCGGGGCTTGACCACGGTCATGTCGCGCGGCAGGCGTTCCGCAAATGTTTCAATGTAGTCACTGAAGCCCGTCTCTCCGGCGCTGCCGTCAAAGATGAAGAATCGCGATTCGGGATGGTGCGCCGCGAGGGCGATCATACCGCTGACAAGGATGGCCAGCGCCGCCTCGTCCTGCTGGCCGACCATGAGCAGATTATGCCCGCTCTGCCGGCGGAAGACGGCGGCGGTGGGATCCTTGATCGCAATCGCTTCGCCGAACCACGCCGACCCCGCGCGCCCGGGTTCGCTCTCGCCGCGCAAGAGCTTCTGCAGCAGATGATTTTCGCGAAGATCCGCGGGGACGTTGCCTTCAAAGACGATCGGCGGCTCGGCCGCTTTGTACTCACGCTGCTGCGCGGTGTTCTCTACGCGCTTGAGTTGTTCTTCGCGCACCGAATCGGGCAGCCAGACAACCTGAAACGGACTGTTGCCTTCGAGCATGCCGTTGGCGTCGTTGTAAATCGCTTCGCCCGGTCGGGACAGCAAACGGGCGGCGGCGTTGTCATCGCTCAGAATCAGGTACGAATCCGTTTCGCTGCACTGGAGTGCGATGCGCACCGCCATCTGTCCGATCGTGCTGCGGGCGAGGGAGTACGCGCCGCCGAGCGTTTGTGAACCGAGCAGGACGTGGATCCCGAACGCTCGACCCTGGCGCACGAGCCGGTCCAGCAGCATCGCGGCATCCTGCGCGATCTTGTCATCCTCCACGAAGATTTCCTGGAACTCATCAATGACCAGCAGGGTGCGGGGCATGCGTTCGTCCGGCGCCGCCTGCCGAAAGCCGGCCAGATCCTGCACACCGAGTTGCCGGTACCTCTCACCGCGGCGGCTCAGTTCCTGATCGACGCGTTGCAGGACGCTCAGGCCGAACTCACGATCGCTTTCCACCGCGACGGCGCGCAGATGCGGTATGCGGTGGACGGCGTAGGTCTTGAACTCCACCCCCTTCTTGAAGTCGACGAGATAGAGCTCCGCCTCATCCGGGCTGTACCAGAGCGCCAGGTTGGTGATCAGCGCGTGCAGAAGCGTGGACTTACCCGAACCGGTCTTGCCCGCAATCAGAACGTGCTGCGCGGTGCCCCGGCCGAGGGTCATCGACTGCAGTTTGGTGGCCCCCGCCCGGCCGAGCGCGACCTTGAACTCGCTCTCGGTCGTTCGCGACCAGAGGGTCTCTTCATCCGGCGGGGCGATGACCTGAAACGGGACTTCAACCCGGCCGGCTTCGAGCGCCGCTTCACCGACGATGTGCAGAATGCGGGTCAGGAACGATTCCGCCGGTGGCTCGTCCGGCACGAGATCGGTCGATTCGAAGTCTTCATCCTTCCACGTGAGACCTTCGGCATCGGCGAGAAGGTAACTCGCGCCCCGCCGCAGATCCTCGAGATCGAGACCCGACGGCATCTTCTCGCGGGTGTCGCGCAGGATCAGCGTGTACACCCCGCACCGCGCACCGGAGGCGATCACGCTCGCCAGCCGTCGCATCGCGCTTTCCGAGAAGTTCGCCGGAAAATCCGCGATCACCAGGAAGCGGTACGGTTCGGCAATCTCACCCGCCTGGGCGTTGTATTCATCGATGGTCTCGAACTCATTGCGCAGATACTTCTGAATCACGCTCTCCATGTGCTCGGTGATGTCGACGAGCCGCTGTTCGATGTGCCGCTGATCGGTCCAGATCTTCGCGCCGACCAGCGCTTCGGAGTGATCCGCCAGATGCATGAAGCCCGCGAAACTCTGGCCGAGCCCGACCGGATCGATGATCGTAAACCGTGCCTTGCCCGGCGGAAGACAGGTCAACAGGCGAAACATGACCGTCTGCAACACATCGAGCGGCATGCCGCCCGCGCTGCCATCGTGTTCGATCAGCATCGAGCAGTCATTGGGGAACGCCAGGGTGGCCGGCAGGATGAACTCGGTCGGACCGTCCAGTTTCAGCCGTTCATCGTCCGGCAGACCGCC
>SKZB01000422.1 GCA_007127615.1 Phycisphaerales bacterium
ACCGGGGCCGCGGCGGAGCGGGCGAATCACCTCGCGGCCAGTCGCCTTCCGCCCGACCCCGGACGGATCGGGGGCAACGAGCCGCCGAGCAAACGGATCGAATGAACCGGCCGGCCGCAAGACCCTACCGGGAGCGAACCACGCAACGACGGATTCAGGCGGCGGGCGTCGAGCGCACGCCGCTTGAGTCTTTCCGCTCACCGCGTGAGGCATCCGACCGCCAGGTGCCTGCGAATCGCGTCCAGCCCGCGGCTTCCGCGCCGAACGCGCCACCCGCCACGGCTGCCCGCGATGATCGTCGGTCGGCGAACGCCAATATCAATGTCTCGAGTGTCTCGGCGAACTCCGTCAATATCAACAACACCACGAACATCACCAACATCAACACGTCGACCTACACGAAGTCGCACGGGACCAAAGTCGCCAATCCCTGGTGGGGGCACGGATACAAGAAGCCCAAGAGCAAGCTGAGCTTTGCGATCGCCTTCTATTCCGGCGGTCCGTCGCTGGCGTTTCATTTCGGCAAGAAGCATTACTATCACTCGGGGTGGAAGTGGTGGTCCGGCTACTACTCCCACTTCTTCGCATGGTCGTACTACCCGACGTACTACTGCACAACGAATTGGTGGAACCCGACGCCGTGGCGGCCGGCGGTGGTGCATCATCACTTCTCCAGCCCCCGGCCGGTTGTGCAGCATGTGCACCATCATCACCCGTCGCCGCCGCCGGTCGTCCACGTCGAGCCGGATCCGTGTCCGTATTCGCTGACCGAGGCGTGGTACGTGCTGGCGGATGATTCACCGGGAACCGCGCTGGCGGCTTTCGGGTGTCTGGCCCGCGAATATCCCTTCGATGGGCTGACGCTGGTCGGACGAGCGATCGCCGAGGCGCTGGCCGGCTCCGATCAGTCCGCGGTCCTGGCGATGCGTCATGCGGTGCGGACCGATCCCCGTGCCCTGCTTCTCGTGCCGCAGGATGAATCGCTGGATGATCGGCTTTTTCTGCTGCTGGAACACTACACCGAACTGGCATCCACCCCGAACTGGCGAATCGACGGAGCGTTCATGCTCGCGGCGCTGCGCGCGGCGGTGGGCGATCTGACCGGGGCTCATTTTGCCGTCAATGAAGCCATCGACCGGGGCGATACGCATCCATCCGCGAAGAAGCTTCGCGATCTGCTGACGCAACGATTGCAGCAGAGCATGTTCAACGCGCCTTGACCGACATCCGGTGACGAAGTGGCAGAGAGACGCCGATCGAAGCCCGCGGCCGGTTTCGTTCGGCGTTTGATTCCGCTAAGCTTTCGGGAGATTGGATCATCTCGAGGAGTTCGATTCATCCCGTGAACACCGAAGCGGCCCGGACCACGACCCCCCACGACGACACGCCGGCACAAGCCGGCGGGTCTTCATTTTCGTGGGTCGCGCATCCCGCGCGGGAGCAGCCCGGCCGGCTGATCGTCGCCGTCATCTGGATCGCGGCGACGATGCTCGTCGTGTTCGCCACCACGAACAGTGTCTTCTGGGCCGCGCTCACGATCGTGGTGCTCGTCTTCGCGCTCAACCGCTTCTTTGTGCCCAGCGCATTTGAGCTTG
Organism: Phycisphaerales bacterium; assembly: GCA_007127615.1. Taxonomy (GTDB): domain Bacteria; phylum Planctomycetota; class Phycisphaerae; order Phycisphaerales; family SM1A02; genus SKZB01. The sequence goes on from SKZB01000422.1 coordinate 1,596, forward strand.
ACGAAGAGGGGATCACCGCCCGGTATCCCTTGCGGACCCGAAGGTACGAATGGCGTGAGATTCGGCGCTTCGCGCACGATTCCGATGGCGGCTACCTGTCCACCCGCGCGGTCCCATCGCGACTTGATGCCCACCGCGGCATGCATCTGCTTTTCGGGACGTGCCGGACGGAGGCGATCAATGAAATCAACCTGCATCTGGTCCGGATGAGTCCGTCAGGGGAACTGGCGGCTCGTGCTTCGGCTGAACTCACGTCGCGAAGGGAGTCCGCCTGATGGGCTGGCGGGAATCGATGCGGCACGCCTTCGCGGTGGATGATCCCGATGCGTTCACGCCGAGCGACGCGCAGCGGGAGATCGTCGATGGTCTGGCCCGGCGTATCGCCCGTCGCGGCCTGAGCTCGCCGGCGAGCCTCATGCTGGAGGTCGGCCAGCCGTACAACTATCTCACCTCGCAGACGATGCACTTCTTTCGGCCGGTGGCGTCGACGCTGCTCTGGACCTTCGCGCCCTTTCTGCCGCGCGGCCTGGGCCCGGAGTCGTACGCCGAGTTCGCGCGCCTGCTCGAACATCGGAGCGCCTTACCGTATATTCGGCAGCGTGTGGAGCACTTCGAGGAACGGTTCGCGGCGGAGAAGCCGCCGTCCGATCCGGCCGGGGAGGATCGGGACCGGCATGATGGACATCATCGGCACAGTGGACATGATGAACATGATGAACTAGATGGACTGGATGGACAGATTCCGGAAAGCCGCCCCGCGGGCGATCAACCCCGCCCGACCCGTCCGTCCGGCTCGACTTCGGACGCCTGACTTCTGAGACCTGTTTCACGCCTGACTCTTTACGCCCCCCCCCCGCATGACCCTCGACCCCGAAAAAATCAACGTCATCCTCGCGACCGACTGTGGCTCGACGACCACGAAGGCGATCCTCATTCAGAAGGTCGATGGGGTCTACCGGCAGACGCATCGCGGGGAAGCGCCGACCACCGTCGAGGAACCCTTCGCCGACGTGACCATCGGCG
>SKZB01000315.1 GCA_007127615.1 Phycisphaerales bacterium
CGGCGTCATCGTGGTTCTGCTCAGTCTGATTGTCGTTGCCGTCAATCGCGCTCGCGCAACGGCGCAGGCGACGAACACCATCGCGCTGATGAGTTCCATCAAGCAGGGATTGACACAGTTTCGTGAGGACATGGGATATCTCCCGCCCGTCCTGGATGCCGATGAGGGCAGCGGATCAACCCAGACCGGCCGCGGGCTCACCTTCGGAGGCGCGATGGGAACGCTTCCCGCCTCTGCGGGCGGCGGTCCGCGGCTCAACGGTCCCGATCCCCAGGACGGAGACTTCCGGGAGCTCATTCAGCAGTGGTACTCGGTGACCACGTTGGCGGAGTATCTGATCGGATTCGGCGGCGTCGAAGAAGACGGCCACAACGGCCCCGGCATTCGCAATCCCGGCCGCGATGCGTTCTGGGGCGCGACCGCCGAGCATCCCGGCCTGAGCGGCGATCCCGGAACGTTCGCCGCACGCCGGGAGTTTCTCGATCCGGAGAACGCAGAACTTTTTCCAGCCGCAGGCCAGTACCGGCGCGGCACGGTGTACGGCCCGTACCTGCAACTGCGCGATGAGCGCCTGCTCGGCCGTCTCATCGGCACCGAACCCGATGACAACGGAACGTGGGATGTGGCCTTTCCCGGCGAGTCGCGTTTTGATGAGTTCCCGGAACGCCCGCTGGTCATCTGCGACTATTGGGGTCAACCGATTCATTACTACCGGCTGCCCTATCCGCCGGGACTTCCGGGCGACCGCTACCGCCGACCGGCGGGGGCCGGCACGAGCGAGTTTCACCAGCCGTCCATTTCCGATGTCTTCGTGATGCGGCCGTACAACATCGCGAGCGGTGATCAGATCCGAACGACGTTCGGGGATGATTTTGACACCCTGCCCGGCGTGGACGGCGCTGAGCCGGATGATGTGACTTCGCGCCGGTCCCAGACCGCGACCTTCGGTCTGCTTTCGGGCGGCCGGAATCGCCAGATCGATCGGCGCGCCCGGGCCGCCGACCTCAACCGAACCAACATCGTGGAGTACGGCCAATGATCCGCGCCGCGCATCGACAATCCACGGTGGCGTTTCGCGGCCGGGCCGGTTTCACGCTGGTCGAGGTGCTCATCGTCATCGGCATCATTCTGCTGCTGGTGGCGATCACCGTCGGCGTCGCGGTCGGTCTGTCCGAGCGCACCGAGATTCGTCAGACCCAGAGCACGATGGCGATCCTCACCGCCGCGGTGGACGAATGGCGGTTGCAGAGCGCGCGGACTTTGACCTACGGCAAAGAAGGGGAACCCTGCGATAACAACGAGCGTTACGAGATTGAACAGCTCACCGGTGCCGGCGACGTCGCTACCTTCGAAGACGCGCTGCGCACGACGGACATCTTCTTCGCGGTTCTCAGCCGGAACGACACCTTCCGCGAGTTCATCGCGCGGATCGATCCGCAGTTCGTGGTGCGTCTGGACGTGGGTGATCCGCCGACGGGGGACGATCCCCTCGATGGCGAACTGGATCACCTTGAAGATGCGGACTTCACCGAATCGTTCCGGATCCTCGATGCCTGGGGGCGGCCGATGCTCGTCATCCTGCCCGGACGGACGTTTCGCGATCGTCCCTGCCCCGGTGAATCGGAGTCGCCGGATGTGAGTGACGGCCTTGACAAGGACGAAGACGGCACGATTCGCACGCCCAAGGAAAACGTCTTCGGCGTCGCGCGCAACCGCCGGCTCTTCTTCGTCTCCGCCGGCCCGGATGAGTTCTTCGGCGACCTGTTTCTGTTTCGGTCACCGAGCGAAATGAGTTCGCTTGATGACGATGACCAGCGCGATTTCAACCGGTCCCAGGACAATATTTACTCCGAACGTATTCAGATCGATGAGGCACGTCCCTAGAGGAAGCACACATGCGGATGATCGCCCGATCCAATTCAACGGCACGTCGACCGGCACGAAACCGGTCTCTCTGCCGCAGCTTCACGCTCACCGAACTGCTGGTGGCGATGGGGATCATCGTCATCATCGCCGGGGTGACCGCGGTGGGCGTGCAGCGCATCGCCCGACAGGCGCGCGTCGCCAACGCCACCAACACCGTGATCGCCTCCCTCGATACCGCGCGGGCGATCGCCATCCGGGACAACCGGATCACGATGCTCGTCTTCCGCCCGCGCCAGGATGGCAATGCCGTGTTCGTGGAGATGGTGATTGCGCAGCAGGCGACTTTCGGTGGTGAGATTGCGGTAGCCGGACCATCACTGGTCACCGAGCGATTTGTGCCTCGGACGGATGTTTCGGTTCGTCGTCTTCCGGACGGAATCAAGGTCGCCGCTCCATTCGTCGGAGCTTTTGGTGGACCAAGTGTACTTGACGAGCAGTGGGTTACCCAGAGCCATTGGCCCAACATGGACCCGGAGACCGGGTTGGGCGAGCAGCCCGGACAACTGATCGCCGTGATGTACAACACCGATGGCACCGTGATCACGCGGAACACTGCGGTGGATAGCAACTTCGCCTATGTAGATTTTAACAACAATGGAGTCAAGGACCTTGGTGGCACGAGCTACACCTTGGAAAGCGGAGACTTTCCGGTGGCATCTGGAAGTAATGCCGAATTCTTCAATCATCTCC
>SKZB01000273.1 GCA_007127615.1 Phycisphaerales bacterium
CCTGATGGTCGGACGAGGCATGTTTCAATGACGGCGTGATCCGTTCGACTTGAAACGTCGCGCTGAAAGAATCAGGCGCTTCAAGGCACGGAGGCACGAAGGCACGGAGGCAATGAGCGACGAAGCGACGGAGGGACGGAGCGACGGAGCGACGGAAAATGTCTGAAGGGTGCCATGCTTCGTCCCGCCCCCGGAAATGGGCGAAGCATGTGGTGGGGCGACGAAGTGATGGTGGGCGAAGATGCACGGGCGTGGAAGCCCCACCGGCAGATCATTGGGGAACAAGATTGTCGAGAATGAACTGCTCGAACGCTTCGGATTCGAACTGTTCAACCAGTGCCTCACCGAAGATGTTGATGCAGAGTGAGGACTGCTCGGGCGACTTCGTGATCGATTGACAGAAATTGATGACCTGATCAAAGATTCCGATCCAGTCCGACTCGCTGTAGGTCTCGGACGCGTCACAGATCGCCATGATGTTGCTGAAGGTCTGCCCGAACTGCTCGGGCATGCCGGAGACGAGTTCGGCATTGATCAGCCCGGTTTCGAAGGACTCAAAGATCGGCGTCAGCTGTTGGCAGATGAACCCGACCAGCAGGGTAAAGATCTCCTCCCCGCCGCCGGGAGCGAACGGATTAGAAGGATCAAATGAATCAAAGAAATCAGTACCGCCATCGACGGGTGGCGGGGTGAAGATCGGCAGGTCAAATGTATCCTGCACCGACGCGAGCGCGACATCGACCTGCCGTTGATCCACGATGGGGTTCCGCTCGAACGCTTCGGCCAGATCTTCGGCCATTTCGGTGTCTTCGAGCGCCGCGGTGAAGGCGCGCGGCGGGCCGACGGTCTGGAAGAGTGCCGCCAGCACCGGATTCTGTTGTCGATCGCTGGAGATCGCCGCGCCGGAGAGCAGCACCGTGACCCGCGAGAGGAAATAGGTGAGCTCGATCGAGGCCATCTCGTTGGTGCGGGCCGCCACGACCTGCGTGCCGTCCAGGCCGCCGTACCGCATGCCGAAACCGGTGCCCCGCACGGCCAGCGTGGTGGAAGGCGTCGTCACGGTGAAATCATTGGTCAGTCCGATCTCATCGACCTTGAAGTCCGCCCGGCCACGCTCGATGCCCGCGCGGGTGCGCAGCGTCGCGCCGTCCTGCACGATTTCGGGCAGGGTCAATCGCGTGTTGCGGTCGACCTGAATCGTCGCGTTCTTGCCGACGCGCAGAATCAAGCCCGCCCGGCCGCCGGTTCGAATCATGGCGCCGGAATCCAGGACATCATCCACCTCGGCGTTCCGCCAGGCCGCCTCGGCATCGGGCCGCCACTGCGCGCGGCCGGTCACGCTCATCACCACGGCCTGGAGGCGGCGACTTTCGCCCTCCTCCAGCGGTTCGGCCAGGGCGCGGGCTTCGTCGCCTAACGCCTCGGCGGCGCGAAGCACTTCCTCACGAACTTCACCCGCATCGCGGACCGTCACCGGTGCGGGCGGAGCCGCGTCCGCCTCGTCATCATTGCGGTCATCCATCGGCACCACGCCGGCCCCGAGCATGACCGCACCCGCCAGCAGCCAGGCGATCCAGATCCCACCCGTGCTCCGTTTCATCGGTTTCATTTCACTCATGGTTCTTCGTCCTCTTCCGGGAGTTCATCCCGTCAGGTTCGCACGATGGGTCCCTGCGGATCGGGGGAATCCGCTGATTCGGTCGATTCAGGCGGCCCCGTCGAGCCGCGCGACCTCCGTCGCGGCCCGATCTTCTTCAACTTCCCGAGCTTCGCGCGCCCGCCGGGCGCGAATCACATCCATCCGTTCCTGCACGCGGCTGAGCAGATCGATGAATTCCAGGCCCGTCATCGACTGATTGTCCGTCCGGCGCGGCAGAATCTGCCGAAAGACCAGCTCGCGCGTCGCGTACCGCGGCGAAGGGCCGAGTACGCGCATGGTGAGCCCACCCTTGATTTCAAGCAGGTCGCAGACCGCCACCGCGATCATGCCGATCGTCGCCGACTGGTTCGGAGGCAGGTCTGCCTCCTCCCGGACCCAGCCGCGCTGGCGGGCGCGGTTCACGCGGCTTTCGTAATCCGCCGGAAGGTCTTCCTGAACCTCCGGCCCGGCGGCCATCAGCAGGGCGTGGATCGCATCGTGGTTCGTGACCACACGGCGCCGCTCGAGCGCATCGAGAAAGTCCAGCTCATCATCCGGCGTGCCGTAGGAATCAACGACCGAACTCTCCGCCGTGGTTCGCTCCATCGCGCAGCCACTCTGGAGCATGATCCCGGACAACAGGAGCACGCCGAAACAGAATCGGATCATCGTCAGCCGATCAGAAGGCATAGGTCACCCCCGTGTAAAAGAAGTGCCGCGGGCCGTCTTCATCATCCGGAATCGCGCTGCCCGGCAGGAAGACGCCGTAGCGGACGGACAGACTGACGTCGGAGGTCACGCGCCAGTCCATGAAGAGATCAATCTCGCCGCCGACGAAACGCGAATCGGTGGTCGTGCGCACATTGAGCGGCGCCTCTCGGTCGGCCTTGAGAAAGATGAAGCCGCTCATGCCGACCCGGAGCCAGTCATCGCGCCGGGCGGACTGAAACGGCGAGGTGCTCAGCGTCAGACGCAG
>SKZB01000443.1 GCA_007127615.1 Phycisphaerales bacterium
CCCGGCCGCCGTTCGAAGCGCGGGGGTTCGATCAGATGCTGGCGCTCGTCTCGGACGGTCGCGTGAGCAGCGGGCGGAAGGTGACCGTGGGCTTCGAAGCCGACCCGCCCCTGGATGAACCGCAACTGGACCGCCTCGGCGCCGCGGCCGATCTGGCCGAATCATCCGGTGCATCGAGTGCGCTGATGCTGATCGACGGGCGCGGGATCACCCTCGATGTGAACGAACGAACCTTGACCGATGAACTGACGCCGACTTCGTCGGTGGTGAACACCGTCGACGCGGCGGTGTACGTGATCGATCCGGAACGGGATCACCCGTCCGAACCGTTGCGGCCGGGCATGGGCATCTGGGGCGCGGGCATCATGCCGCCCGGCGCGGCCCGGCATTTTGGGTTTCCCGAGGATCGTCCCGACGGAACAACTGCGTGACCGATTGAATCCCCCCGCATTCGAAGGAGTGCATCGATGGCTTCCATGACTTCCATGTTCACCGGCTTGTCCGGACTGTCCGCCAACTCACGCCGGCTTGATGTGATCGGCAACAACATCGCCAACGTCAACACGACGGCGTTCAAGTCGAACCGCATGATCTTTCAGCCGACGTTCAGCCGGAACTTCTCGCTCGGCACCTCGCCGAACGAGTTCAGCGGCGGCACGAACCCCGGTCAGGTCGGCCTCGGCACCACCGTCGCCGGCACGCAGCGCAGCTTTTCCAACGGCGCCATCAGCGCGACCGGCGTGCTGACGGACATCGCCATCGAAGGGGACGGCTTCTTCATCGTCCGCAACGGCAACGAACAGTTCTACACCCGCGCGGGCTCCTTCCAGCGCAACGAAGCCAATGACCTGGTCACCATCACCGGGAGCAAGGTCCAGGGATTCACGGTTGATGATCAGTTCCAGATCGTGGACGGTGAACTGGTCGACCTGAACATTCCGCTCGGAACGCTCACCCTCGCCGAAGCGTCGCGCAGTGTGGTCTTCAACGGCAACCTGAACGCTTCCGGCCCACTGCCCACGAGCGGGTCCATCCACAACGCCCGCGCCATGTTCACCACCAATACGCTCACGCCCGGTTCGGAGATGGACGGTACGGAAGATCTGACCGATCCCGCGAACAGCTTGTGGATCGACAACGGCGCGGGCGGCGTATTCCAGGCCATTGAGGGCGGTGAGAACACCATCATCACCATCTCCGGGATCGAGAAGGGCGGCAAGGACCTCGGCACGTTCACCTTCGGGTTCATGGACGCCGTTACCGCCGCGGACCGCGGCGTCGATGGTTTCGGAACGAACATGAATGACTACCTCGAGTTTCTGGAGGATGTCCTCGGGCTTACCAGCACCAATGTCAACGGTTTCAACCTCGGAGGTGGTATTGAAATCAACGCCGACGGCCAGATCGTCATCACCGGCAACGAAGGCAAAGTTCAGGATCTCAACATGCAGACCGCATCCTTCGTCGCCTCGAGTGACACCGGCAACGCGATCAGCCAGCCGTTCGTCATGAGCAAGAGCGGTGAGGCGGACGGCGAATCGGTCCGCACCAGTTTTATTGTGTACGATTCGCTCGGCACGCCCCTGACCGTGGATCTGACGTTCGTCCTCAAGGATGCGGAAGATGGTTCGGGCACGACGTGGAAATACATCGCGGAATCGAAAGACAATGATGCGCTCAACCGCATCATCGGTATGGGAATCGTCGACTTTGACGCCAACGGCAAGTACGTCGAAGCGTCCAATGATTCCTTCTCGATCATCCGCCAGAACGGGGCGGTCAGCCCGCTCACCGTCACCATGGACTTTGACTCGGGAACGGATGCCATCTCGGCCCTGACCGACAAGGGCAGCAATCTCGCCGCCGTGTATCAGGACGGCTCGCCGATCGGCACGTTGAGCAATTTCTCCATCGGCAACGACGGCGTGATCAGCGGCGCGTTCACCAACGGGCTGACGCGCACCATCGGCCAGATCGCGCTCGCCAACTTCTCCAACCCCGAAGGATTGGTTGATGCCGGGAACAATCTCTTCACCGCCGGTCCGAACTCCGGCACGCCGCTCGTGACGAAACCCACCGAGTTCGGTACGGGGCGGGTGGTCGGCGGCGCGCTGGAACTGTCGAACGTCGATCTCTCGCAGGAGTTCATCAACATGATCCTCGCGTCGACCGGCTATTCCGCGTCGAGCCGGGTCATCACCACCACGAACGAACTGATTCAGCAGCTCCTGGTGCTCGGCCGGTAAGAAACGATCACGATCCGACTTCGATTCGCTCACTCAGGTAACGGCAGCGTCATGATTCCTGTCACACGACTCAACGGGAAACCCATCGTCATCAATGCGGATCTGATCCGCAGCGTGGAGCAGAATCCCGACACCACGATCAAGCTGATCAACGGTGAGACGGTGCTGGTTCAGGAAGAGATGCGCGAGATCATCGAGAAGTGCATCGACTACGGGCGGCACCTGCGGCAGATGATGCCGCGGACTTGACGGAGAAGACGAGGGACGAAGGCACAGAGGCACGAAGGCACGGAGGGGAGGGATGAAGGCATCGAGGGGTGGAATGACGAAGTGACAGAGTGACGAAGGGGTGGAGGACGTC
>SKZB01000019.1 GCA_007127615.1 Phycisphaerales bacterium
CGGCCCGCAGGTCACTGAGATGGGGCAGGAGCACGCCGATGAGGCCGAGATCATGCCGCGCTTCCGAATCATCCGGCTCGCCGTTCCACCGATCACCGATGCTATCGGCGAAGAGTTCCCGATCTTCCGGGGCAATCTGCATTCCGGTGATATAGCCGAAGACGGGACGCTTCGCGGCCGTCCGAATCGTGGCCAGATCATCGGCGTGCTCGCGCAAAAGTGCGGCGTACGTTTCCCACGGCGCCTCGCCGGGCTTCGTCCCGGTCAGATCGCGCAACGGTTCGCTTTGCTTTAACCCCAGCAAACCTTCCCGGTAAAGCGGCCAGGCGCGATCCTCCGGATCCGAATTCAATGCGGTATCGTTGATCTTCGCGAGATAGTCGGTCGAAACCACCGGCGTAGTCGAGAAGAACCGGACCGCAATCGCGAGGTAGAAAAAAAAGAAGATCGCCAGCGTGAGTGCGATCCCTTGGGCGCCGCGCCGTCCGGCGCGCCAGATCAGCGGCCGATTGCGCTTCTTCGCCTTTCGAATCAGTTTCGCCGCCCGAGCCGTCTCGCCAAACGCATCCAGCAACTCGTTCGCCGACGCGCCGCCATCGAGTCCGTCCTGAAAGTGCGCGACGAGTTCCTGCGCGACATCCGCCTTCTCGCGCCGCCACAGGCGGCTCCGGCTGACGACCTCCTTGATCGTTCGTTGAACCGGTTCGGAAAGCCCGGATGCGGCGATGATCCGGCGCGGATGCGCCCGGCGCCCCGGTTGGTGGCCTGATTGCTCCGTGGCACTCTCATCCGCCGGACGATCTTTCGCCGCCGCTTCGGTCTGATTCCTGTCGTTGGCCTCCGTCATGCGTCCACCTCCCCCCCGGCCCCCCCGAAATCTCCCGCCAGACGCGGTTGCGGCAGGATGCCGAGGCCGTTCATCGCCCGGGCCACCGCCCGCCACTGTTCGGTGTCCGATTCGAGCCGCTTCTTTCCCCGGGCGGTCAACCGGTAATACCGTCGCTGCCGCCCGGTGTCCGCCGCCCGCCATTCGGAGCGGATCAGGCCCTTCGATTCCAGGTTGTAGAGCATCGGGTAGAGCGTGGACTGCCCCATCGCCAGGATGCCACCGGTTTTCCTCTCCAGGGCTTCCACCAGTTCGTAGCCGTACTTTTCGCCGGACTGCAGCAGTTTGAGGACCGCCACCGGGCCGGCCCCGCGCATCAGTTCGCGTTCAATTCGGGTCGTGGACATGGTTGGACTCCGGCGGGGATCGGGGGGAGGGGGAATTTCTGTGCTATGCCTGACATAGTATGTCTACAAAACAATCGGCGGTCAAGCGGCCGCGCTTGAAAATCTCCGATTTTTAATCGGCGCGTTTTTCGTCGTGCGGGGCGATCGCGCTGATCCCACCGCCACTCCGGACAAAGTAAACTCTTCGGTCATGATGATGATGACACCGACGATGCTCATGATCGCCTGCGCCGGCAGCGCGCTGCCGGACGCCATCGGCCGGTCCACCGCTCCGAGCGCGAGCAACCCCACGGCCGAAGGGCGCGACGCGCCCGTCACTCTCGAACTTTCGCCCGCGGCGCCGGAGACCGAACTGCCGCGGCTCGGGTTCTTGCGCACCGGGGCCGGGACGGAGGATCCGAACGGTCAACCCGCCGATCCGTTTGCCGAAGGATCACGGCACTGGTCTCTGACCTTCGGCACCTCGCGCGATCCGGATCTCGGCCGCATCTATCTCTCCCAGTTCAGTATCGATCACTACTTCGAGGATGGCCTGGCCTTCCGGGCCGGCCTGACGATCGGTTACGCGGATGCGGAGCGGACCAGTGGCGGCCTGCAGGGCGGGCCGGAGTTCGGCCTGCGCTGGCACTTCCTCCGCGTCGATCGCTTCTCGTTCTACCTCGACGGCTCGGTGGCGACGGTCATTCACCAGAATCCGCTGACGCCGAACAGTCTGCGCTTCAACTTTGATCTGAAGGCCGGCCTGGGCGCAACGTTTCAACTCGATGGTGACACTCACCTCAAGGCGGGGCTGGGCTGGCATCACCTCTCCAACGCACGTGTTCGCGGCCGGTCACGCAATCTGGGCTATGATGCACCGATCGTCTACCTCGGACTGATGCGATCGTTCTGACTTCGATGGAAAGGGTTTCCCATGCCCGTCTCACGTATCGTCGGAATCGTCCTCTTGATCGTCGGACTCGTTCTGGTCTTTTTCGGTTTCCAGGCTACGGAAACGATCGGCGAAGAACTGCACGAAACGGTCACCGGCCGCTTCACCGACACCACCATGTGGTATCTCATCGGCGGCGGCGCCATGGCGCTGCTCGGGCTGCTCCTGGCGATCTTCGCGCCGAAGTCGCCCCGGGGCTGATCTCGATCGGCAGCTTTGCCTCGAGGGAACCTCCCCCACAATCCTGCTTCAATCGACTTCTACGCCCCACCACCCGTACCTTCCGGTGGAATCAACCAACGGACACCAATCATCCCGTGTCCACGGCGTCTGCATTCGACCTTCGCGGGAATTTTCAATGAATCGTGCGCCGTAATCACATGAATGGCGTTCATCCTTGTTCAGCGCAGGCGCAAAGCCGCGGCGCTAC
>SKZB01000122.1 GCA_007127615.1 Phycisphaerales bacterium
AGATGTGCAGCTTCGCCAGTGCGGGCGAATTGACGTCATGCGATTCGGTCGAGCCGTTCCCCATGGCGGAAAGCGTACCGGGAACGGTCGGCGACGCAAGTCCGGCGATACGGCCGTGGATGGTGCCGCGGATAGCCCGGTGTGGTTACATCACCCGGCAGGCGAGATGCGCAAGAAGCTGCTCGCGGCTGAATGCTTCCTGGAAGTTGTACACCGCACGGAAATCGTCGACCGTGTCTTCATCGGTCTTGCTCATCAGGCCGGCGTCGATCATGGCGAACACGATGCGCCCGAAGTCGTCCGTGCGATGAATGTTCCAGTGGGAGAGCACGGCCGGCGCAAGCATGCCGTATTGCTCGATGGCGTAATCGCGCAAACCGAGACAAAGCTGCTGACCATTGATGTGGTGGTCGCCGGACTGAAGGGCACTCATCTCGTCATCGTGGTTGCCGTGAGACTGCTCGACGGTGTAACCGAGCCCTTCGCGCACGAAGTTGTACGCCGCCAGCGGGTAGGGGCCCGCCCGGGTGAGCATCTGTTTCAAATTCGGTTCCGTCTGCGACATTGGACTCGGACTTTCTGAAGCTCATTTGGGCGAGCGCATTCAGTGGGCACGCTTTCGGACGGGCACGGCCGCCAACACTCTCCCAATGGTAGGCCACGATCACCGGAGAAGCACGCGCCGCAATTTTATCGGTGCCCCGCTCGCGACGCGGTCAAAAAAACCGCCGATCGGATCACCGGCGGGAGACATGTTCGCTGCCGTCAATAAGAAATCGCAGGGGCCGATCCGCCCATTCACCGGCATAATCAACGCCGATCCGGGGCCTCGCCAGGATCCGATGCTTCGCCGGCGGCGGGGCCCGCTCGATCCAGAGTTCTCCGCTGCGCCGAAGGTCAAGGCCGTCAAGGGTTCGATCGATCGCGAGCGCCTGGGTCAACCGCGCGGGGCCGGAGCAGAGATCGCGATCTCGGCGGGCGGCCGTCCGGCGGGCGCGCATCCGTTTCACCCCTTCCGCCGGTTCCAGCGCGCGAACCAACACTGCGGCGGCTTCGTCCCGGCGGCCGCAGACCACGTTGAAACAGTGATGCATGCCGTAGATGAAATAGACGTAGGCGTGGCCGCCGGTCAGATACATCGACTCGTTGCGGGGCGTGCGGTGCCCATTGAACGAATGGGCGGCGCGATCGTTGCTTCCGAGATAGGCCTCGGTCTCCACGATGATGCCCGCCACGCGCCGGCCGTCGTGGTCGATCCGGACGAGCCGTTGGCCGAGCAGTCCCCGCGCGACCGTGACCGCATCCTCGGCGTAGTGATTCCACCGCTTCATGACGCGGGCGCACCCTGCGATCCCGGCGACTTTTCCAGCGCCGGATGATCCGGATCATCAGGATCATCAGGATCATGGGGATAGGGAAAGGGCCCGGCGAGCCATTCCGGTGGATCATCCCGCTCCAGCACTTGCTCGAAAGGATCACGCGGATCGACCGGGTCGAAGGGTAGCGCGAGCAGTCCGACCACCGGTCCGGGCGCGATGGCGAAACAGCCCGGTGAAAGGCCGAGTGCGTCGGCCCCAAACCGCGTCGCCATCTGCAGCAGCGTGGCCGGGTCGGTCCGGTCCCGCCGGTAGAGAAAACGCATTTCATCGAGAACGCTGATGCGATCGGGTGTGTTGAGACACAACATGCTGTCGGTCCCGAGCGCAACGGGAATGCCGCGTTTCAGCATGTCGCAGTAGCGGTGGGGGGCGACGCCCGGCTCCGGATGACCGAAGTACGCGCTGGCGCGCGGGCAGTAGACGACCGTCGCCCTGGTTTCGGCGAGCTGGTCGAGATGATGAGGTTCGCAGCAATTGACGTGCGCGAGCAGCATGGGGTGTTCGCGTAGCAGCGGCGCGAGGTGATCGATGGGATGTTGTCCGGTGGCGCGAATGCGGTCGGTCCACAGCCCGAAGCTTTCCAGCATCGCCCGGAAGGGGCCGCGCGCGTGCTGAACGAAGTCAACCTCAGCGCGGGTTTCGGCGAGGTGGGTCGCCAGCGGAAAACCGGTTTCGGCGGCGATTCGGTAGGTGGCCAGTGAGCAGGAATACGGCGCGTGGGGTTGGAGGCCGAACGTCACGGGCGTCGGATCGGTTCTGCACCCGGCGGTTTCGGCCCTGAACCGCTCCACCCGTTCCGCGGCGGCGGACTCGCCGCGACCGATGCCGAAGAGTTCCACAAAGCTCACCCCGGGCAGCGCGCCGGCCCGCTGGGTGAATCCGGGAATGAGTGATCCGATGCCCGCGATGTCGCCGATCGCGCCGGTCCCGCCCGCCCGGGCGAGGGTGACCCCCATTCGGACGGAATCCGCGATCGCGTCGTCTTTGGTCGCGCGGCCGGCCCGGATCAAATCGATCCAGGCGCGAAAGTTCCCTTCGTAGGAACGGGGGCCGAGGTGCGTCAGGTCGAGATGCGCGTGGGCATTGACCAGCGCGGGGAGCAGAAGGTGTCCGGGTCGGTTGATTCGTGATCCGCCCGGCGGGGGGGAGAGTTCACCGGCGCGTCCAACGGCCAGAATCCGATTTTTCCGGATCGTGATCGCCCGCTTC
>SKZB01000301.1 GCA_007127615.1 Phycisphaerales bacterium
AGCATCTGAAGGAGCGCATCGATGCTCGGGCCGAGACCTTTGATCTGGCTCGGATCGAGCTCGACCGCCCCGGCGAGTTGTTCTTCCGTGAGATCGCGCGTCGAACCGAAGGTCATCAGATGCTCAAACGCGCCGGAGACCATATCCGGCGGAGGGGACATGGGATTGGGAAATTTCGCGGCATCGTACCGCTGGTAGGTGTGGATGATGCCGCCGAGGTTTTTGCGAGAAGGTGTGGGCATAAAGCAAGTTCGTGTGAAAGTGATGGAGCGATGCATTCTAGCGCGACCGGAGGGGCGGCAGGCCGGCGGAGAGCGTGCTATGATTCGCGGCCCGGGCGTTTAGCTCAGTTGGCTAGAGCACCGCCGTTACATGGCGGGGGTCACTGGTTCGAGTCCAGTAACGCCCATTGCGGGAATCGAGAGTGACCTTTCGAACCGGCGGGGCCGCGATTCCTCGGCGCGGCGAAGTTGGGTCGCGGGAATCGACCGGATCATGCCGGATCATGCCGGATCCTGTCGGATCCTGTCGGATCCTGTCGGATCATGCCGAATCATCGTTCTCGCTCGACTCTCGTTTCCATTATTCCCACGGCAAGCTTCAGTCGCCTCGATCCTATGCCTCTTCTGACGGTCTCCAACCTTGCCCACGCCTACGGCGCGAACGTCGTACTCGACGGCGCGACGTTCGCCGTTGATCCGGGCGAGAAGGTCGGACTCGTCGGCCGCAACGGGCAGGGCAAGACCACGTTGATGAAGGCCGTGCTCGGACGATTGCAGCCGGATTCGGGGCAGATTCAGCTCCAGCGCGGCGCGCGGGTCGGCTATCTGAGCCAGGATCCGGATTTGAATCCCGACGAGACGCTCCGCGATGCGGCGGAAGGTGCGTTCAAGCTGCTGCATGAACTGCACGTCAAGCTCAACGAGGTGTACGACGAGATGGCCGCGGCGGACGCCGCTCAACTGGATCGTCTGATGAAGCAGCAGGCGAAGCTGGAGGATCAGATCGAGGCCGCCGGGGGCTACGCGATCGATCACAAGATCGATGCGACCCTGCACGGACTGGGGTTCACGGATGATCAGTTCTCGCTGAAGGTCAGGAAGCTTTCGGGGGGACAGAAGGGCCGACTGGCACTGGCGCGTTTGCTCCTGGAGCAGCCGGATCTGTTGATGCTCGACGAACCCACGAACCACCTGGACATCGCCGGCCGCGAGTGGTTGGAGACGTTCCTCGCGGAAGAGTATCCCGGCGCCGTGATCCTGGTCAGCCACGATCGCTGGCTTCTCGATCGGGTGGTGCGGCGCATTCTGGAGGTCGAGCGCGGCCGCATCTGGGAATACCCCGGCAACTACGAAAAGTATCTTGCGCTCAAGGAGGAACGCCAGCTCACCGAAGCGCGCGTGTACGACAAGCAGCTCGACAAGATCCGCCAGGAGGAACAGTTCATCCGGCGTTACAAGACCGGCCAGCGCGCGAAGCAGGCGCGGGGGCGGCAGTCCCGGCTTGACCGCTTCAAACGCGATGAACTCGTTGAGCGGCCGGTTTCCCTGGACGTGATGAAGTTGAATCTGCCGAAAGCGCCGCGCAGTGGAGATCAGGTCGTCAACGCGGAGGGAATCGGGAAACGTTACGGCGAGACCGTTCTGTTTGACCGTCTCGATCTGTCCATCGCACGGGGAGAGCGGATCGGGATCATCGGGCCGAACGGCGCGGGGAAAACGACGCTCGTGAAGTGTCTGCTGGATGAGCTCGAACCGGATGGGGGAACGGTGCGACTCGGCTCGCGGCTGGCGGTGGGGTACTACCGCCAGTTGCACGAGAATCTCGATTTCTCGCTCACCGTCTGGCAGTATCTGCAATCGGTGATCGTCGGGCAGGACGGGCAATCGAAGGCCAGCGAGCAGCAGGCGCGCGATCTGGCCGGCGCCTTTCTCTTCAGCGGGAACGATCAGGAACAGGCGCTGGGGGATCTTTCCGGCGGGGAGCGCAGTCGTGCGGTGCTCGCGGGGCTGGTCGCCTCCGCCAAGAACCTGCTGGTCCTCGACGAGCCGACGAACCATCTGGACATTCCCTCGGCGGAGCGGCTCGAGCAGGTGCTCTCGATGGACGGCGGCTACGACGGCACGCTGCTTCTGATCAGCCACGACCGGGCGCTGCTGCAGGCCACCTGTGATCGGCTGCTCATCTTTGACGGTCAAGGCGGCGTCCGCGATTTTTCCGGAACGTTCGTCGAATGGCACCGGCGGATGGAACAGGAGAATTCGGCCCGCCCCACGGATGAATCGGCCCCGGTACCGCCGGCCCGGAAGGATCGATCCAACGCAAACGACGGGAAGAAGAGCAGTTCGAACATCAGGAAGGTCACCGAACGCGATGTTGAAAAGCTCGCCGTGCGGATCGAGGCGATGGAGTCCCGACGGACCGAGATCGATGCCGAGCTGGCCGATCCCGAGGTCTACCGGGATGGTGAGCGCATGCGCAAGCTGCAGCAGGAGCGGCAGCAACTCCAAAACGAACTTGAGCCCATTGAGGAACAATGGGCCCGTGCGATCGAGTCGTTGGAATAGCGGAGGAAGG
>SKZB01000493.1 GCA_007127615.1 Phycisphaerales bacterium
CAGCCGAGGCTGACGAAGGCGACCGAATCGATCCCGGTCGAATCGTCGCTCCGGCGCGCCGGCTCGGGTTGGATAGGGGCGGTACTCATGCGAATCGGTCATCTTACCCGCGCGGCGATTAAGAATCGGGACCGATTGCCGATTCAGGGCTGCTTCTGCGGCTGATTTTTCCCGGATGGGCGATCGGAAGTGATGATTTCCACGGGACGCTCAACCCGCGGAAAGAGCGCGACCTTCCGGATCGGCGTTCCGGGCTGGAGCCGGCCCCAGGCGGCCAGATCGGTCAGATCGCCTTGGTCTGGCTCGACCGTCTGACCGTATGCCTCCCAGAGCTCGGCCATCCTGATCGGCAGGACCGGAGCGAGCAGGAGCGACGCGATTCGGACCGTTTCGGCACATTGGTACAGAATCGCCGCAAGTTCATCACGTTTCGACTCATCTTTGGCGATTTTGAAGGGCTCGGTCGTGTTGATGAACCCATCCACTTTTCGGATGAGGGCAATGCCCTGCGCGATGGCGTCATCAAGCTCGAATGCCTCGACCGACTTCCCGGCCGCGTCGACCGCCTGCGCGGTCCACTCCGGCCAGTTGTGATCGGCGATCACGCGGCGGCGTTCGGCGGTGGACAACTCGGGGACCACGCCCTCAAAATACTTGTTAATCATTGCCGAAACACGGCTTGCGCAATTGCCCACCGTGTTGACAAGATCGGTGTGATAGACGTTGTGGAAGTGGTCGGAGGCGAAGTCGGCATCGGTCGCCCCGAGCGGGCCCTGGGTCAGGAGGTAGTACCGCATCGCATCGAGACCGTAGGTATCAAGATAGCGATTGATCGTGTCAAGATCGATGAAATTGCCGAGCGATTTCGACATTTTCCGGCCTTCTGCGATCCAGAAGCTGTGGACGTAGAGCAGTTTGGGCAGCTTGACCCACTCGTAACCGGGGCGGTTCTGCAGCGCCAGCAGCATCGCCGGCCAGATCACGGCGTGAAACCAGAGAATGTCCTTGGCGGTGACGTGCACGTCGGCGGGCCAGAAGTGACGCCGCGCGTCGGCGTCGACGGTACTCAGGTAGTTGAAGAGCGCATCGATCCAGACGTAGATCGTGTGTTCCTCGTTGCCGGGCACCATGATCCCCCAGCCGGTGGAGCCGGTGCGGCTGATCGGCACATCGTTCAGGCCGTCTCTGATCCGGTTGGTGATCTCGTTGCGGCGGGAGACCGGCTCGACGCGGAACGCCTCGCCCCTCTCCAGCAGATCCAGGAGCGGCTCGGCGTACTTGCTGAGCCGGAAGAAGTAGTTTTCTTCCTTCTTTCGCACCAGAGGTTTACCGTTGAACGGGCTGGTGTAGTCGAGGTCCTTGGCGCGACTTTCGGGAATGTACTCTTCCTGACCGGCGTCGTACCACCCCTCATACTCACCGAGGTAGACATCCCCCGAATCGAGCAACTCCCCGACGTACTTCGTGACCCGCTCGGTGTGCCGCGCCTCGCTCGTGCGGATGAAATCGTCGTTGGTCAGCTTGAGCAGACCGAAGACCTCCTGGAACTCCCTCGCGTTCTGATCGGCCCAATCCTGGGCGGAAAGACCCCGCTCGGCCGCGGCGTCGACGACCTTGGACGCATGTTCATCGGTGCCGGTGAG
This sequence comes from Phycisphaerales bacterium, assembly GCA_007127615.1. GTDB lineage: Bacteria > Planctomycetota > Phycisphaerae > Phycisphaerales > SM1A02 > SKZB01. The sequence goes on from SKZB01000493.1 coordinate 1,644, forward strand.
GAAAAAGACCTCCCGACCGGCGAAGCGCATCCACCGCGCGTACACATCGCAGAGCGTCGTCGTGTAAACGTGCCCGATGTGCGGCTTGTCGTTGACGTAATAGATCGGGGTGGTGATGTAGCGTTTTTCACGGTTCATGCGGGCTCAATTGTACGGGTAATCTCGCGGCACCGCAGCGGATCATCTCCCCCCGACCGGGGCCGGCAGCTCCGGCGCCGGACGCGCAGGGATTCCGCCGCGGCTCCATGACTTGAATCATGATTAGAACCAAGATTAGGACCATGATTAGGACCAGGATCCGGCCCGTCACCTGGAATCGCATTCGCCGGAGTGTGGATGAGACCGGAACCGAACCCCGGCCACCGTGCCTTCAGTGCGGACGGGGCATCAAACGGGCCTCGACCCGGCCGTGCCTGACCGCGATCTGGCCGCAATCGGGCTGCCTGGCTGGCCGACTGAGCTACTCGAAGATTCGGCGAATGAGAATACCGCGGTTGCTGTACGTCGACGAACTGCACCCACAATCCGAGCTGTCCCAGCATTCGAGATCGCAGAGATCCGTCCAGCGCTGTTCCGTTCGGACCGAGCCGTCAAGCATCAGCATGAGCGCGACCCCGCCGGCATATCGAAAGTCGACCTCGATCGTCCGCGTACCATCGGCCTGGATGGCGTTGTCAAACGCCTCCGGCTCGGGCTCGATGATCGATCCGCGGAAAGAATCAACCAGATACATCGTCCGGTCGGGCGAGCGGAGCTGACCGGTGTAGACCCAGCGGCCGGTATCCGGCGCGGTGACCGTCTCGCCGGCAGCATTCAGCAGATCGACACCGGGCCGGGCGTCGAACATATTGTTGGCCGCAAAGAATCCGGGAAGCCCCACCTCGTACGCACCCTCGCCGTAGGGGTAGGCCTCCTCATCCG
>SKZB01000005.1 GCA_007127615.1 Phycisphaerales bacterium
ACCCGAACTTCTGGGATATCTTTGGGAACCCGTGCAATCGACTTTGCAGGGAACTGGAGGCGTTTCATGTCGACGGTGAATGTGAGGACGAACACGACAGCTTGCAGGATTGCTGCGAATGGATTTGTGAGACGTATGGAATCGCTGACTGTGAGGACGACTGCAAGGAACTCTGCGACGGCGCCGATGGGTGCTGCGATGGAGGCATCTACACTTGTGACAGTGAATTGTGCAATGGGTGATGACGTTTCATGACCAGACTTGAATCGCGTGACGCCGAATTCCCTGTGTATGAGGTGCTCGCAGCGTGCTTGAGCGACCCATAGAATACCTGGCGCACGCACCATGGCGATGAATGTGCGCTTTGCCAAAGAGTTGGAGAGATCTCCATGCCTGACATCATCAGACGCAACTGCGTGATTGGACGAACGATCGTTGGATTGCTCTGTTGGAGCATCACCATGGCGCTGGCATTCACCGCTGTGGGAATTGCCATGCCAAGCGATCGTTCGAACGATCACGACGTGGATGCCCAAGCAGTAGAGAACGAAGTTCTCATCCAGCCGCTCTGGGTTGACTCGGCTGTGCGACATGAGTCGCGCGAGCATCTCGTGAAGGAACTCTGGTCGCTTCAGCTCGGAGTTCTCGTTATTCACACCGACGAGACGCTTTCGCGCTCCCTCAGCATGTTCATTGCAACCCGCCTTGCGTGGTTTCCACGAGATTCGATCGAACTGCGGAGGTTGGCTGCGCCGGCTGCCGAGCGGTTGCACGCCGCACCAGACATCCGTGACAGATACACCGTGCCGATGGACCGTCGTCCGTCGCCACTGCGATATCAACAGACGATTGAACTACCGGACGGGCGCTATGCGACGATGGGGATCACCACGATCAGCATGGCCAATCCATTGCCGGACGGATTGTATCAGATTCGCTTGAACCCCAAGGGATTTTCGATGCGCGCCGATACGGTTGTTCGCGTCAAGGATAACTGGCACATCTTCTACTTGCGCGATGTCGAAGATGAGCCAAAGGACCACATTGAGGAGCGCATACCATGGTTCGATCGCGAACAGGAGGCGAGTGGTTAGTTTACGACCACCACGGAGATGCTCGATCTCTGGCACAGGTTGTCAAGACTGCTGCATGACAGAACCAACACCTGCCAGCTGCTGCGATTCTCCTCCGCTGGGCGAGCGTTCTCTCAGCGGTGAATGGACGCACCGCTGCCGGGTCCGCCTCGACCGGCTGCGCGAGGCAGCGACCGATCGGAGACCAGCCGGCGCTCTCCGCCATGGGCGAACCCCGGATGGAGACCGGCTCCATGGCGATCGCCTGGATCGATGGCCGCGCTTCACGGATTAAACAGGAGTCGGATGACGGGATGCGGATTGTCCGGGGGGAGCCGGGAGGGACTTGGCTTCAGGATGGTGTGGGTGCACTGTGGCAGCGAATCTCGAGGTGGAGGTAGAACGGCCACGGCTCACCCACACGAGTTCCTGAAGACCCGTTTGACAGATGGGCCCTCTGGAACGAGAGACAACCTTCGCCAGTGAAACCGTCACTCAAGTGACCAATGCATGGCGGACACCGGAACGGTTACGTCGCCATGAGCAGGCGGTCGCCGGCGAGGCGGGCGCCGATGATGTTGCGCGCGACCGGTCCGATCTCCAGTTCCGCCAGTGCGCCGGTGACGAACAGGCGCGGATGCCAGCGGAGACAGCGATCGACGATCGGGTAGCCGCACGGTGCGGTCGGCAGACCGTGCGCATGGATCAGTTCATCAAGCATCGCGCCCCCCGGCCGCGCGGGCGAGAAACCCGTCGCCAGCACGATTCGGTCCGCTTCGATCGTCCTCCCGGGCCGGGCCACTTCGTCCTTCAGGGTGATCGTCACTCCCCTCCCGGTCGATCGCGCCCCATCAATTCCGCCGATGAGGTGTCGAATCCGGCCCGATCGAATCGCGCGGCGCAGCGGCCGGGCAACGTCATCCGGCATCGAACCGCGTTGGCGCGCTTCCGCGATCATCTTTCGGCGCTTCCGGAAATCCCCTTCGCGGTCAAAAGCGCGCAGACACTTCGGACCGATCCAGCACTGATGGCTGTCGAACTGATGGGTGCGCAGCTCGTGCCGCGTGATCAGTGTGATCTCACGGGGCGATGCCGGGCGTGATGACCTGCCGGCGGACTCCACCATGGACAGCGCGAACTGCGCCGCAGAGATCCCGCCGCCGACAATGATCAGCCGGTCATCCTGGCGAACCCGACCGCGATGAAAGTCCGGATCGAGCACGTGGGCGTGCGCCGAAGCCGGCAGCGCGCGGCACCAGTCCGGAACGTGCGGCCGCTCGGTCGCGCCGAATGCGAGCAGAACGTTCTTCGCGCGAAGCTTGCCTCCATCGCTTTCCACTTCAACCAGTGAGGGCGTGATGCGAACGCGCTCGGCCCGGCCGCGCACGCGCACGTGCTGAAGTCCCTCCTGCTCCAGCACGTGATCGCAGTGCGCGTTGAAGAGATCGAGTCCGGGCCGGTGGTACGGCGGGCGGTACGGCGCGAAGG
>SKZB01000219.1 GCA_007127615.1 Phycisphaerales bacterium
AACGCCGATTGATCGATCGATCGTCGATTCACGCCGGTGGTGCCGGCCCGAACCGGCACAACGCGTCAGGGAAGTGAACATGTTCAAAAGAGCGATTGAGAAGTGGCGTCGCCGCGGCCGGTCATTGGTCGCGGGAGGAACGAAGGCGGATGAGCCCGCGCCGGGCGAAACCGGCGGGGAGAGCCGGCGCGCGGTGGCGGCATCGTTGCGCGAGGCCGCCGAAGATCGCAGGCCGCATCTGGCCCGGCAGCTCGCCCGCGCGGCAAGCCGCGGCGCGGCCCGCTCATCCAATGCGGCCTTTGAACTGGCGGTCTGGCATCTCAAGAACGATCGGCCGGGGGAGGCGGTGCACTGCGTCGAAGGGTGCACGGTCATGACCGACTCACTGCGACTTTTGCGCGCCATCGCCCTGCGGCGGGACGGTCGCGAACTCGAGGCCCGCTTTGAGCTGCTGTCATGGGCTCGACGTTCGTCTGCGCCGCGGCCGGCGCGCCGCCTGAGCGCGCTGCTGGAAGCGCCGGATGATCCCGCTCATGCGATCAACACGCTGCAGAAAAATCTTCAGGTGGACGACGATCCGATCTCGCTGCTGATACTGCTGCTGATCAAGGCCGGGGAGGGGCCGGGTGAGGCGCCGTTCCTGGAAGACTTGCGCGACCGACTTTGCCGTGCGGCGTCGTGGCGCGGATTGAACGTTGATCTCGGCGCCGTGCTGGAGAGTCTGGATCTTCCGCCGCTCGAAGTGCCATTGACGCATTGCGCAGCGGACGGCGAAACGCTCGCGCTGGAACTTCTGGCCTCGCCGCAGTTGATCCCGACGCTGGTGGCGGCGCAACGTCAGCAGCCGGAGGAAGCGGCGAACCGTCTCCTGTCGGCCGCGCTGGAAAGCGCTTTGCCGGAAATGGAACGGCCGTCGGTGGCCTACGCCGCGCTGGCGGAACTGGCGGAAGTGGCGGGGCGGCCGGAACTGGCCGCGCGGTGGGTGGCGCGGGGATTGCGGCTGTTTCCGGCGAATCCGCAATTGCGGGCCCTGGCCGATGCCATGGGCAAGACCCCCGAGCGTGGGGCCGAGGTCCTGGCGGCGATCGCGCCCGACGCTTCCCGACCGGATGAATCGCGGAGGGCCGCGGCATGAACGGATCGGACCGATACGGCACCGGCGGCAGCGATGAGCACGCCTGGCTTCCCTCAACGCGGACGGCGGTCGCGGGCCTGTTGTGCCGCGCGCGGCAGGCCCCGGAACCCGAACATCGACTGGAGTTGCTGCAAAGAGCTTCGATGCTGCTGTCACACCGACGGGTCGTGCAGCGGCGGATCGCCCGGGCGTGGATTGATGCCGGCGACGTAGGACAGGCCGATGCGCACCTGGCGCGGTGTCTGGAACGGTGGCCGGAGGATCCGATTCTGCTCGGCCGACGCGCGGAGACCGCGTTGCGGCTTCGCCGGCGGCAACGCGCTGCGTATCTGGTTGAGGCCGCGCTGCTCCGCGCGCCGCAGCGCGTCGAACTGATCGAACTCGCCGCCACGATCGCGCGGGAACGCGGACTTGGGGAGGGGGAGGCCTGCTACCTCGGTCTGGCGGTGTTACTGAAGCCGAAGCGGATGGATCTGCAGCGCCGGCTGGTGCAGGCGTGGCTTGACGCCGGTCAGGCGGAGCGCGCGGACCGTGTGCTGAAGACATTGCCGCCGGCAGAGCAGGATCGGCATCTCGTGGCCCGGAGCGCGCTCGACTGCGGGCGGCCGCTCGACGGTCTGGCCGCACTCGGGATCGAAGGAGATCCGGCCGAGGAACTTCCGGTACTGTCGTCCCACGACCTGACCCTGGCCCTGCGATTGGCCGAAGCCGCGGGCAATCGGCCGCTCCTCCGGCGGCTCGCCAAGCGGGCGCAGGAGAATCCGAACCCCGAGTCCGATCTGGCCGTGGCGGAGCAGTTGCTGCGCGAAGGCCGGTTCCACGCGGCGCTGATGACCGCGTTTCGGTGGCGAGACCACGAGCGCTTCGGTGCGGCGGCCCTGACGACCCTGTTGGTGGCGGCAGGCATGGAGTCCCGGCGGAAACTCGTGCGACGGTGTCTGCAGCGATTGTGGCATCAGCACGGCGGGCCGAACCGGCGCGAAACGGCGGCGCTCTGGCGGGAGGCGCTGCTCGGCGCTTCTCTCGACCCGTGCGGCGCGTTCGAGGATCGTTCGGCCGGCGGCCGCATTCTCCCGCTGCTGCTCGAGCGGGCCGCGACGACCTTTGCCGCCGCCGCGGATCGAGCGCGATCGGCCTCGCGCGGTGAGACGGCGGCCGAAATGGAACGGCACCGCCGCCTCTGCCTCACCGAACCGGGACGAGCGGGCAATCGATCCGCCGTATCCGATGCGGTCGATGAACGACGGGATGTTCCCCCGCTTCGGCTGGCGGCGTGAGCGGCCGTGGGGGGTAGAGGTTCCGGGCCGGACGAGACGGATTCGGCGGCGGCATGGTGCCGGTCCGGCCGCTTCGGAGGGCGCCGGCCGCGGCGAAGGGGGGACGGGTCCGGCGAACGTCTTGACCGGCTGCGAAAAAGATGGT
>SKZB01000289.1 GCA_007127615.1 Phycisphaerales bacterium
GCGGATTGATTTCACGGGGAAATCCGTCCGGTTTCCGTTCAACGGCCACGACGAGAGAAAACGATTTCAATGCGAATATCGAAGGTCTGGTCATCTTTCAGCTTCGAAAGCGAATCTCCCTCCGCCCGCCAGCGGTAGAGACTGCTCAGAAGCGAAGAGTCGATCGTACTCTGTCCGGTGCTGCGAAGGATCTCCGCGCGGCGCGGCACGCCGTCGGCGCCGAAGTCAATCTGCACGATCGGATTGCCCGGTGCGGCGTTCATGCGCTGCAGCAGCGTAAAGTGCGGCCTCTGGGGCCTGAACTCCAAACCTTCCGCCGCCAGCGGACGCCCCAGCCGCCAGTCCTCGTAGGGCACTTCGTGGACGGACGTCGCGTCGGCATCCCGGTCCGCATCTTCACCTTCGCTCGGCGGATCATCACGGGTCGGCGCTTCAGACGGCGGCGTGGGGTCCGATGAATCAGAGGCGGGCGCGTCGTCGTCGGCTTCCTTCGACTCGGCCGCTTCCCGGGCCGGCGTCCCCTCCCCGGTTTCGGTCTCGGTCACTTCGGTCGCCTTACCTGGCTCATCCGGCGTCCGTGATTCCGCCGGTTCTTCCGGCTCGTGCGCTTCGGCCCGCGCTTCCGGACCGGGATCGCCCGGCGCCACCTCACGGGTTGCCTCCGGATCACTTTCGACATCTTCATCGAGAATGGCTTCATCCGGCTCTTCGATCGGCGCGGGCGGACCCGGTTCGTCGCTCGGTGAAGGCATCAGTGAATCCAGCGGCGAGATGAGCGTGAACGGCGGACGCACGCTCTCTGACGGCGGCGCATCGGTCAGCGCTTCATCCGACGGGATCTGTTCCGGCTCGGCATCCGGCCGTTCCGTTGATTCCGGCGGGGCATCCGAGTGTGATCCCTCATCGGGTTCGATCGCGAACTCACTCGCCGCAAGGTCCGCGTCGGTCAGTTCAATGGTCGGCTCGGGTTGGGGTTCACCCGGCTCTGCTTCGGTCAATGGATCCACCCGCTCGGGGATCGGCGGAAATTCGATCTCCGGCCGGGGCTCCGGCGCGGCAGCGGGGTCCTGCGTGAATGCGGCCTGCTCGAAATCCGCCCGCTGCGCGAGGTGCTCTTCGTACTCGTCGTACCCGACCCAGGTCAGGGTCGATACCTCGCTCTGGTCAATACCGAGTCGAAACTCATCGTCTTCTTCCGGCGGCCGGGGCCCCGGTTCCTCGACGCGAAGCGGCTGCTCCGGCAGTGACCACTCCGCCGGCTCGCTGGTCATCGACACCATCAGTACGGGCACGATCAGCGCCACGTGCAGCACGATCGACACGATCAGGCCGGCGAGCAGGGGAAGATTCCTGGAGCGGAGAGAACCCATTGAAGTCATTCTATGGGGCCGGGGTCGCAGGTTTCGAGTCGGTTTCCGTTCTTGATGGCATATCGGGCCACCGCCCGGACCGATGAAACTCACGCAGTTGGTCAAGCTGCGGCGAGATCTCAAAGCCGTGTTCCGCGAGCCACGCATCGTTGAAGTACGTTTCGAGATAGCGTTCGCCGCTGTCGCAGATCAGCGTGACGATGGAACCGCTCGTGCCGGCGCGGTGCATCTCTGCCGCGATCTGAAAGACGCCCCAGAGGTTCGTACCGGTCGACCCGCCGCAGGCGCGGCCGAGCAGGGCCCGCAGCCAGTGAATCGCGGCGAAAGAGGCCACATCGGGCACCTTGATCGAGCGGTCGATGATTTCGCGGATGAAGGAGGGCTCCACCCGCGGTCGGCCGATCCCTTCGATCATGCTGCCGCGCGTCGCGCGGATCGACGCATCGCCCGTCTGAACGTAGTCGTGGAAGACCGATTGCTCCGGGTCAACCAGGCACACGCGGGTGCCCGTGCGGTAGTACCGCGCGAAGCGACCGATGGTCGCGGACGTCCCGCCGGTTCCCGCACCGGTGACAATCCAGGACGGGATCGGGTGCGGTTCGCGCGCCATCTGCCGGTAGATCGACTCCGCAATGTTGTTGTTGCCCCGCCAGTCCGTCGCCCGTTCGGCGAAGGTGAACTGATCGAGGTAATGACCGTTGCACTCCCGCGCCAGACGCTGCGCCTCGGCGTAGATCTCGCGCGGGTCGTCGATGAGGCAGCACGAGCCGCCCTGACGCTCGATGAGTTCGATCTTGTTGCGGCTGGTCGAGCGCGCCATGACCGCGACGAACGGCAGGCCGAGCATCTGCGCGAAGTACGCTTCCGAGACCGCCGTGCTGCCCGAGGACGCCTCGATGAGTGTGGTTTCGGGTCCGATCCAGCCGTTGCAGAGCGCGTGGAGGAAGAGCGATCGGGCCAGACGATGCTTGAGTGAACCGGTGATGTGGGTCGACTCATCCTTGAGGTAGACGTGCACGTTCGGTACGGCCGGCAACGGCAGTCGAATGAGGTGCGTGTCCGCCGACCGGTTGAAATCCGCCTCGATCCGGGCGATCGACGCTTCGACCCAGGCGCGGCTCATCGCCTTGTCCCCGTATCCGGCGCGGTTTCAGGCCCGGCCGGAGTCTCGCGCGGCCGCCCGAC
>SKZB01000042.1 GCA_007127615.1 Phycisphaerales bacterium
CCTCGCCGGAGACGTCCCTCGATGCCGATCAATTGATCGTGATCGTCGTGGGGGCCCACCCCCGCGCGGAGCTGAGTGATCGCCCGGTGGCCTACCGGCTGCGGGAGCGGGTGCTCGGTTGGCTCGACGCCCGGCCGGGAGATGAACTCGACTTCCGCCGCCAGCCCTTGGTACTGACCGATCTCTGGTATCTGAACGATGAGTCGCTTCATCTGGCGCCGGTGATCGCGATCGGCGAGCCGGAGGTCAATGCGTGTACGGCCCGACTGGCGACCCACCTGCCGACCGCGTTCATCATCGAGCAGGCGTTCCGCGTCCAGCTCGACCCGGAGTACATCGACCTGAAGGCATGTATCTGGGGCGATCGGCCGAGTTCGACCGTCGGCGGCGTGGACCTTTTCACGGAGCGGTATCTCGATTCGTTTCTGCGATCCGCGCACGATTTGCCGATCGACGCGTGAATGGTGAGCGAGACGCGCCGCTTTCATGACCTTTTGACGAGTTCCGCGGCCCGGTTGCCGATGAGGGGCACAGGCGTATGATGCGATGCCGAACTTTCACAGGCCCGCCCGGAAGTAAACCACATGAACGACCAGACCCGTTTCACGCATGATCCCGCTCATCCCGCTCATCCCGCCCTTGATCCGCAGGCCGTGGACGCGGCGCGGATGATCGATCCCCGCAACGCCGCGCCGTACCAGCGCACGCGCGAGATGACGCTCGATGAGCTGATGCTCGAGAATCGGGTCGTCTTTCTCGTGGGGGAGATCAACCACGCCACCGCCGCCCGCGTCATGATGCAGATGCTCTATCTGGAAGATCAGAAACGCGGCCAGGACATCAACTTCTACATCAACTCCCCCGGCGGATCGGTGGATGACACGCTCGCGATCTACGACACGATGACGTTCATCAGCTCCGATGTCTCGACGTTCTGTATCGGCCGGGCGTATTCCGGGGGGGCGGTGCTGCTCTGCGCCGGCGAGGCGGGCAAGCGGCACATCCTTCCCCACGCCAAGGTGATGATCCACCAGCCCTACGGCGGCGTGACCGGCCAGACCAGCGACATTCAGATTCAGGCCGAGCAGATCATCAAGGCCAAGCAGACGCTCAATGAGATCATCTCCCGTCACTCCGGCCAGCCGATCGAACAGGTCGCCAAGGACGGCGAGCGCGACAAGTACTTCACCGCGCAGGAGGCGAAGGACTACGGCCTGGTCGACGTCGTTTTCACGCCGGAAGAGAAGAAGAAGGACAAGGACAAGAACAAGAAGTAGTCGCGAGACGAGCCGCGCGTTCCTCGTGAACCGGCGCCGATCGACGCTCAAGCCATTTCCATCCGTTTGCACCGCAAACTGTTTTCCGAAAACTAAAACGAGAACCCAACCCCCATGTCCACTCTCGTTCCCATCGTCATCGAAAAGACCGGCCGCGGCGAGCGGGCCTACGACATCTTCTCCCGGCTGCTGACCGATCGCATCGTGTTCGTCAGCGGTCCGGTCATGGACGAAATGGCGAATCTCGTCGTCGCGCAGCTTCTGTTTCTCGCCAACGAAGACGCCAAGAGCGACGTCTCGCTCTACATCAACTCACCCGGCGGCTCGATCACGGCCGGGCTCGGCATCGTGGACACCATGAACTTTGTGCCCTGCGACGTCGCCACCTACATCATCGGCCAGGCCGCGTCGATGGGATCGGTCATCGCCTGCTCCGGCGCGAAGGGCAAGCGCTACACCCTGCCCAACGCCGAGAACCTGATGCACCAGCCGCTGCTCTCCGGCGTGATGGAAGGCCAGGCGACCGACCTCGAGATCGAAGCCAAGCACATTCTCCGGATGCGGGATTCGATCTACAAGATCTACGCCGAGGCAACCGGCCAGAAGATCGAACGGATCGCCGAGGATTGCGAGCGCAACAAGTGGCTCGCCTCCGATGAGATGCTCGAATACGGCCTGGTCGACAAGGTGCTCGAACGCCTGCCGCAATCGGGGGAGAGCTGATCGGGATCGTTGCGGTCGATTGATCGCGGGTTTCGAATCGCAGGTTGTTGCTCGCAGTTCATTGCTCGCAATTCATCACTTGCAATTCATCGCTCGAAATTCATTTCGTGCGCTGCATGACCCACTGCTCGATCTCCTGGGCGGCGTCCCGCGCGCGGGTGAGTGATTCGGCCAGGTGCGCTTCGAAAGAGGCCCGTTCGCTCCGATCGTCCAACAGCGGCAGGTTGATGCGCACGTTCCACGCCGCCGTCCGGGCCGCCGTTTCGGCCAGTACCGCCGCGATCGCCAGATCGCTGTCCAACATTCTGTTGGTCCTGCCGCACAGCGCCTGCAGGCGTTCGATCGTTCGCAGGGCCACTTCCATCACTTCGCGCGGTGCCGCAATGGCGGCCTTGACCGCCCCCGGCCACGCTTCGCGGCGCTTCGGATCATCCCGGTCCAGCTTCCACAGCGCGTTCAACGCCGCGTACGCCCGGGCATCGCGATCGGCCAGATCGAGCGACTCCCGGGCGAGCATGTTCAGTTCCTCCAATGCCGCGCGGTGATCGGCGTCA
>SKZB01000148.1 GCA_007127615.1 Phycisphaerales bacterium
CGATGGGCAGCACATCGAGCTTGAGAATCTGCCAGCCGATCAGACCGACCGTCATCGTGATGGTGATGAACAGGTAGACCCGAAGGTAGCCGCTCTGCAGCAGTCGCGTCTGGAATGACGCGAGCTTGAGCGTGCCGGCGAAGAGCGCCTCGTACCCCCGTTCGGGGCCGATCCGGTTGAGCGCATCGAACGGTTTGAGCAAGCGCGAGATGACCGGCAGGCCGAAGAACGCCAGAAAGCCGAGGACGACCGCCGCCACGCTGATCATCAACGGCAGGTTGATGCCGTGCCAGAGCGCGAGCTTGACCTCCTGGGGCACGCCCATCACCGCGCCGGCGGTCGGCTCGATGACCGGCCTCGCCAACGGGTTCAGAAAAAGCCCGAAGAGGAGACTGAGTGAACCCAGCAGGGCCGGACCGAACCACATCGCGAACGGCGCTTCGTGCGGATGTTGCGCTGTTTCCTTGAGGGCGCCCCAGAACGGTTTGACCGCGATCAGCAGGGCGACGATCACGAACAGGAACCCCGCCACGCCCGCCGCGATCGTGAGCGGCAGCATCCAGTCGGGATTCTTGACCGTGGTGTCCAGGAGCAGTTCCTTGCCGAGAAATCCGAAGAACGGCGGAATCCCCGCCATCGATGCGCCGGCGAGCGCCGCGGCCAGGGCGGTCAGCGGCATCTTCCGCCGCAGGCCGCCGAGCTTGGTGACGTCCTTCTCCCCCGTTTCGTGGGTGATCGTTCCCGCCACGAGGAACAGCGTCGCCTTGTAGAGCGCGTGCGCAAGCAGAAAGACCGCAAATGCCTTGCCGGCGTATCGGGCGGCTTCGGGGGAATCGACATTGCTCAACCCGATCAGAAAGACGAGGACGCCCAGCGCGCTGACGGTGGAGTACGCCAGGATCTTTTTGAGATACACCTGGCGGATGGCCAGGTACGCCCCGACGAGCATCGTCACCCCGCCGAAGATCACGAGCGTATAGAACCAGACATCCGTCGCCCCGAGGGCGGGGTTCAGTCGCGCAAGCAGATAGACGCCCGCCTTGACCATCGTCGAAGAGTGAAGGTACGCGCTGACGGGGGTCGGCGCTTCCATCGCGTTGGGAAGCCAGAAGTGAAACGGGAACTGCGCGGACTTTGTGAAACAACCTGCGAAGACGAGCAGAACGATCGGCAGGTACCACGCGTGTTCACGCAGCACCTCACCCTCGTTGATGATCTGCGAAACTTCCATGCTGCCCGCGGCCAACCCCAGCATGATCAGCCCCGCCAGCAGCGCGAGTCCACCGCCGCCGGTCACGAGCATCGCCTGCAGCGCGCTCTTCCGCGCCGACTCCCGATGGTGGTCGTAACCGATCAGAAAGTACGAACTGACGCTCGTCAGCTCCCAGAAGATGAACATCGAGATGATGTTGTCCGCGAGAACCAGCCCGAGCATCGAGGCCATGAAGATCAGCAGCCAGGCGTAGAAACGGCCGCGGCGGGAATCGCCTTCCAGGTAGGTCCCCGCGTAGAAGACGATCAGCGTGCCGATCCCGCTGATGAGCAGGGCAAAGAGCAGCGACAGGCCGTCCAGATAGAAGCTCAGCCGAATGTCCAGGGCATCGGCCCAGGCATGGACCTGGGTGATCGTCTCTCCCGCCGCCACCTCCGGCAGCCACCGGGCGACGATGAGAAAGGCCGCCAGCGGTCCTAGCGCCAGGACCGCGCCGGCCCACCGACCGGCCGCGCGATCGATCAACGGCGCGGCCAGAGCCAGGGCGAAGAGAAGCAGGACGGCGATCAGCATCGGTCGGTCATTCCCTCGGTGATAAGGCTGGGACGGGTCATCATACCACCACGTTGCGCAGTTTGTCCCGCATCCTGTGCCTGAACCGGCATCCATCCCATATCTGGGGGTTTTCTGAAATCATTTGCCCAACTTCCGAACGGGTGCTTCGTCGATCGCGATCCTGGCCCGAATCTCTGAGTACACCATCGGATGATCGGGTAATCGGACATGACTCGACCCGTCTTCAATCGGTTCGAATCGATCGGTACGCGCAGCGAACCGGATGGCGTCAACGTCGGCGGCAGCCGTGAGATCGAGCGGCCGTATACGATGGTTTCATCCGTTCGGTTGACTTGGCTCGCCCTTCAGATTTGACCCGTTCCCCGAAAGGACTCCCATGGCCGGCGGTCAGGACCACTCACGCTACCAGCAGGGCATCATTCGTCGCGGCCATGAGCACAAGGACACCATCGCGCTGCAGCGGTTGGGGGAGATCGTTTCCGATCTCTACCTGGCTGAGGGCAATCGATCCCGTCAGTTGTGGGAGAACGCCCGATCGGCCCTGAACAAGATCGCCGCCGACGATCCGCAGGCGGAAAAGATCCTGAAAGAGAAGAACGTCGAAGCGCTCGCGAAGTTCATCGGCGCGCTGTCGCGGGAGTTCAAGCGGGACGGCGCGAAATCAGCCGCCGCGGCGAGCGTCGATGAGCTGTCCACCGGGCACCCTGCCGCGGCCGCATCCGCCGCCCCCCGGCCGGAGATATCGAGCATGACGTTGCGCGAGC
>SKZB01000176.1 GCA_007127615.1 Phycisphaerales bacterium
CCGATTCCGCTTTCCATGCCTGATATCACCGACGACGAGGTGCGCCTCGTGGTCGACACCCTGCGGAGCGGGCGGCTGAGTATCGGCCCGCAACTGGAGCAGTTCGAACGCCTCGTGGCCGCACGGGCCGGTCGCCGGCACGGTGTGGGCGTGAATTCCGGTACCTCCGGCCTGCATCTGGCGCTGCTCGCGCTGGGCGTCGGCCCGGGTGACGAGGTCATCACCCCCGCATTCAGCTTCGTTGCCTCCGCCAACTGCATCGAATACGTGGGCGCGAAACCCGTTTTCGTCGACTGCGACCCGCGCACCCTGAACATGCGCGCGGAGGATGTCGAAAAGAAAATCACCGACCAGACCCGTGCCATCGTCGGCGTGGAAGTCTTCGGCAACCCGAAGGGGATGATCCAGCTCGCGGCGCTCTCAACCAAGTACGAAATCCCCATGATCGAAGACGCCTGCGAAGGCCTCGGCGGACGATGGCGAAAGGATCCGATCGGCAAGTTCGGCCGCATCGCTGTCTTCGGGTTCTACCCGAACAAGCAAATCACCACCGGCGAAGGCGGGATGATCGTCACCGATGATGATCGGCTCGCGGATCTTTGCCGGTCGATGCGTAACCAGGGACGCGCGAGCGCGAACGCCGAACGCGGTGCCGGGCTCGGATCCTGGCTGACCCACGAGCGACTGGGATACAACTATCGGCTGAGTGAACTGCAGGCGGCGCTCGGTGTCGCGCAGATGCGCCGGCTTGATGATCTGATCCACGTGCGGCAGCGCATCGCGGATCATTACACCCGGCGTCTCAGCGGCAACGCCGATCTCATCATGCCCACCATCGACGACGACGTTGACATGAGCTGGTTCGTGTACGTGGTCCGCATGAGTGATCAGTTCTCCATGGAAGAACGCGATCTGATCATCGAGGGCATGCGCCGGCACGAAGTGGGGGCGTCGAACTACTTCCCGCCCATTCCGCTTCAGCCGTTCTACGCCCGGAAGTACGGTTTTCGGCCCGGCGATTTCCCCGTGGCGGAATCGGTGAGCCAGCGCACCATCGCGTTGCCGTTCTTCCCCGGCCTGACCGAGCGGGAAATCGATCTCGTCGCGCAGACGCTGGAGTTGATGATCACGCGCACGACGTTCGCGCGGCGGGGATGAGCCGGAGTCCGGGCCGGTGCGCGCCCGTATTCGCAAAAACAAGCGTCCCCAACCCTCCGGTTGGGGCGATGCGGGGATATGGCTGCCGAGTCGTGCGAGCAGCGGTCATGCCGAAGCCGGCAATCCGCCCGCGTTGATCACGCGGATTTCGCTTCGAGGAACTTCTCGACACTGCGAACGTCGTCCATGATCTGTGGCGTGAGGGTCAGGGTGAAGCTCTCGCCCGGTTCGACGTTCGTGAGTTTGGTGGTCTTCACGCGGGAAACCCAGATTTTGCCCGCACGCTGGTGGGGACGGTTGTCCTTCCTCGCGCGCTGCTTGGCCAGTTTGCGGAGGCCGCGCTGAATATGCGGCTGCATCCGCATCAGGCGGCGGATGGTCTTTTTCTCCGCCTCGCGGTTCGGGACTTTGGTCACGGTAAAGGTTACGGTTTTCGTGGGGGCAATCACGTCGCTCATGGCATTCTCCAGTCGAATCGCATATGATAGCAGTTCATCGGACGATGCCAAGTGCGGACGACAGGCGGGTCTCGGCCCATCGGGCGATCGGTATCCGGAGAAGCGGCGGATGGTGCGAAACGTTCTGCCGATTTCCGGCCGAGTGCTGCTTCGACGGGCCGGCGTGGGCCATGCCCGGGCTTCGTTTGGTGGCTGATCCGGTAGCCCCCGGCACGCGGGGAAAGTATTCTAGAATCGTAGGACAAATCGGCATCAGCGACCCGTGGGTCGGCGTCGCGGATGCCCCCGGTCCCCGCTCGCGGCGGCCTGTGAAAGGAACCGATCCATGCCCGTCAAGACCGTCTTCGAGACGAAAATCGACCACGTCTCCATCCTCGACGAGAACGGCAACTTTGATGCCAAACTCGGCAAGGGGGTCATCCCCGATCAGGATGCCGTCGCGCTCTTTGAGCATATGCTCACGTGCCGGCACTTGGACGAGGTGGCCTTCAAACTCCAACGCTCGGGCCGGATGGGCACGTACCCCGAAAACCGCGGCCAGGAGGCCACGTCACTGGGGGCGGCCTACGCCCTCGACAAGAAGGACTGGCTCGTGCCGTGCTACCGCGAAAACGCCGGCCTGTTCTGGCGCGGCCTGCCCATCGAAATGGTCCTGCTGCACTGGATGGGCGATGAACGCGGCAACCAGATCGACAACGAACTCTGCATCACGCCCCTGGCCATTCCGATCGGCACACAGATGCTGCACGCGACCGGCCTCGCCTGGGCCGCCAAGTACCGCCAGGAAAAACAGATCGCCTGCACGTTCTTCGGGGATGGCGCGACCAGTGAGGGTGACTTCCACGAGGCGGCGAACTTTGCCGCCAACCTGGATCTCCCGGTGATCTTCTTCTGCCAGAACAACGGCTGGGCGATTTCCGTGCCATCGAAGATTCAGTGCTCCGCGCCGACCGTGGCCCAGCGCGGGCTGGCCTACGGCATGGACTGTGTGCAGGTCGATGGCAATGACATCTTCGCCGTCGTCAAGGTCACGAGAGATGCGGCCAAACTCGCCCGGGAAAAGAAGCGGCCGACCTTCATCGAAGCGGTGACCTACCGGCTGGGCGATCACACCACGGCCGATGATGCCCGCCGCTACCGTGACGAGAAGGAAGTCGAGTCGTGGAAGAAAAAGGATCCGATTCTGCGGCTGGAGAAGTATCTCCGCGAGAAGAAGTTATGGACTGACAAGAAGCACGAAGCCGCGTTGGCCAAGGCCCGGGAAACCGTGACCGCCGCGGTGAAACGCGCGGAGGAGATTGCCGACCCGAAGATCGCGGATTTCTTCAACAGCATGTACGCGGAACTGCCGGCCGATCTCAAGCGGCAGCGCGACACGATGTGCACGCATTCCCTGGGGCTGGATCCGTCACAGCTTGAAGGGACCGAACGCCAGGCGGTGAACAGTCAGCACTAGTTGGATCTTGCCGGATCATGCCGGATCATGCCGGATCATGCACAGCCGCGAAGCGGCCTCTTTTTGACGAGAACATCGATGGCCAACCTCACACTTGTACAAGCAATCAACCTTGCGCTGATCCAGGAAATGGAAGCCGATGACCGCGTGATGCTGCTCGGTGAAGACGTCGGGCCGAACGGCGGCGTCTTCCGCGTCACCGACGGCCTGCACGCGCGCTTCGGCGGCGACCGTGTCGTCGATACCCCGCTCGCCGAATCCGGGATCATCGGGACCGCGATCGGTCTGGCCATGAACGGCCTGCGGCCAGTCCCCGAGATCCAGTTCGAAGGATTTCTCGGCCCGGCGTACGACCAGATCACCACGCACGCCGCCCGCATGCGCACCCGCACCCGCGGCGC
The DNA here is from genome assembly GCA_007127615.1 of Phycisphaerales bacterium. Classification (GTDB taxonomy): domain Bacteria; phylum Planctomycetota; class Phycisphaerae; order Phycisphaerales; family SM1A02; genus SKZB01. The sequence goes on from SKZB01000176.1 coordinate 3,474, forward strand.
GTTCACCGTGCCGATGGTCGTCCGCGTGCCGATCGGCGGCGGCATTCACGCGCCGGAACTGCACTCGGACAGCCCCGAAGCGATCTATGCCCACCACCCCGGGCTGAAAGTCGTCATGCCCGCTTCGCCCTACGACGCGAAGGGATTGCTCATCAGCGCGATCCGCGATCCCGATCCGGTCATGTATTTCGAACCGAAGCGCATCTACCGGGCATTCCGTGAAGAAGTGCCGGAGGACGAATACACGATTCCCATCGGAGAAGCCCGCGTCGTCAGTGAGGGCGAAGAACTCACGATCGTCACCTGGGGCGCGCCGGTCGTGCAGTGTATGAAAGCGATTGAGAACTCCGAAAAGTCAATCGAACTGATCGATCTGCGCACGATTTATCCCGTGGATATCGATGCGATCGAAGAGTCGGTGAAGAAAACCGGCCGGTGTGTGATCGTGCACGAAGCGCCGAAGACGTGCGGCTTCGGCGCGGAGATCGCCACGAGCATCATGGAACGCTGCTTCCTGCATCTGGAAGCACCGGTTCAGCGCGTGACGGGATTCGACACGGTCATGCCGTACTACAAACTGGAACTGGAATACCTCCCCGAAACCGAGCGCATCAGCCGCGCGATTGAAGAAGTCGCGGCGTACTGATGGCGTGTTCTTGGCCGGGGAGGTCGCCGCATAGACGCAGTGTGTACCGTCTCGGCGGGAAATTCGAAAACGATAGACGAGCAGCATCATGGCTGGAATCAAGCAACCGACCGACCGATCTCATTTCATTCTGCCCGACCTCGGCGAAGGGGTTCACGAGGCGGAACTCATCAAATGGCGGGTCAAGCCCGGCGAGACGGTGGAAGAACACCAGACGCTCGCCGAGATGGAAACCGACAAGGCGCTGGTTGAAGTCCCCAGCCCGTGGGCCGGCACCATCAGCGAACTCAAGGGCAGCGAAGGCGACATCATCAACGTCGGTTCCATTCTCGTGACGTACGACGTTGGCGGCGACGCGAGCGCGCCGAAGGATGAGCCGGACCGGGAAGTCCGCGCCCAGTCGGCCAGGCAGGCCCGCCCGCCGATGGAGGACGCGGATGATGAAGAAGGCGGGGGCTCCGAAGAGCGCGAAGATGCCGGTACGGTGGTTGGCAGCATGGGTTCGGAGATGACCATTTCCGAACGATTCGCCCGCCGTCAGGAATCATCCAACGGCCAGCAGGCCGCCGGCAAGGCGCTGGCGACCCCCGCGGTGCGCCGCATCGCCCGCGAGCTCGGTGTGGATATCAACCAGGTGCCGGGCACCGGTCGCGGCGGCCGCGTGACCGCATCCGACGTCGAAGAATGCGCCGGCGTCGGGACTCGGTCCCGCCCCTCCGGGACCCCGCGCAGCGCCGCCCCGGACCGCGCCTCCGCGCCGCTGCCGCAGGTCGACAGTGAGGGCGTCTCCGAACGAATTCCCTTCCGGGGCGTGCGGCGCAAGATCGCGCAGGCCCTGCTCCAGTCGGTGCAGACGACCGTGCACTTCACCGTCGTCGATGAAGTCGATGTCACGGCGCTCGAACGCAAACGCAAGGAATACAGCCACGTCCTCGGCAGGAAGCTGAGTCTGCTGCCGTTCGTCGTGATGGCCACCTGCCGCGCGCTCCGCAACCATCCCGCCATCAACGCCAATGTCGATGATGCGAACGAAGAAATTCTGCTCAAGGGCGTGATCAATCTCGGCATTGCGGTGGATACCGATCACGGTTTGATGGTCCCGGTGATCCGTGAGGCCGATCAGAAGTCGCTCGGCGAACTCGCCGACGGTGTGGCCTCCCTGGCGAAGGGTTGCCGCGAGCGATCGATTCCGCGCGAGCAGATGACCGGCGGTACGTTCACGATCTCCAACGTCGGCAGCTACGGCGGTATGTTCGCCACGCCGATCATCAACTATCCCGAGGTGGGCATCCTGGCCGCCGGACGCGCGTTCGATCGCGTTCTGACGAAGGACGGCGCGTTCTACGCCGGGAAAGTCCTGCCCCTGAGCTTGAGCTGTGACCACCGCGTGGTGGATGGTGCGGAAGGCGCGCGGTTCCTCAACTCGGTCAAGAAGCTGCTGGAGAATCCCGAAGCGCTGATTCAGAGTTGAGCGGTGTTTTTTTCCGATCACCGGTGCGAATCGCGCGGCCGGGTCGCCGCGCGTTCCAGCCGATTGCGGACCGCGTCCCAGATCGCGCCCGCTTCCTGCGGCCATTCGATCAGCAAGCGTTTGCCGGCCAGGTCGTCCGCTTTGCGCAGCGTGTCGTAGAGCGTGGCGGCGTAGGCGTCGGGTTCACGCGGCATCAGAAAACACCGTTCGCCCTGCGCGGTGACCGGCGGTAACTCATCCGCCGGCTCACGGGCGATCAGGATGTCACCTGATTCAATTCGCAGCGTTGGGGAGGACCATTCTGATCGCGGCACCAGGGTCGCCGGAGTTCGCGGTTGGTAGTGGCGCGTCGCCGTGCCGGGACTGGAAGTCTGTGAGGTCGTACGGGCAACTTCGACCGTTCGTCCGAGGATCTGACGGATCGAATCCGCATCGATCTGTCCCGGTCTCAGGATCCGTGGTTCCGGTTGCGTCAGATCGAGTACGGTGGACTCGAGGCCGACCTCGCTGTCACCCCCGTCAAGAATCGTGAGATTGTCGGCATCCGCAAAGTCCGCGGCGACATGATTCGCGCGCGTCGGGGAAACCCGACCCGATCGATTGGCCGACGGGGCGGAGACCGGACCGTCGAATGCGCGGAGGAGTGACAGTGCGACCGGGTGACGCGGTACCCGAATCGCGATCGTATCGCGTCCGCCCGCAGCGGCCGCGGGTACCGAAACGGCGCGCGGCAGGATCAACGCCAGGGGGCCGGGCCAGAACGCCGCCGCCAGTTGCGCGGCTTCATCGCTCCACCCACCGGTCAATCGTGGTGCCCAGGAGGCCCCGGCGATGTGCGCGATCAGCGGGTTGTCGCTCGGCCTTCCCTTGAGTTCGTAGACCCGCGCGATGGCTTCGGGATTGAACGTGTCGGCCCCGAGGCCGTAGACCGTCTCCGTCGGGAACGCGACCAGCCGGCCGTCGCGCAGAAGCCGGGCCGCTTCGCGAATCGCTTCTTCCGTTGGTTCGATCAGACGCGGCATGGAACGGCCCGGCGTACCGGCGGGTTACTCCGCATCCGCATTGGATGCGGAGTGACGCACCGCTTCATCGTCCGCAAAATCGAATTCGATCTGGTTCATCGCCAGTCCGATGCCCATGGCCCGGTAGAGTCGCGCCACCGCCTGATCGAAGTTGACGCGCGCGAGAATCTCCTGCTGGCGCGCGGTGGCCAATGTGTTCTGCCGGGTGAACTTCAGGTTGAGAAACTCCGGCGTCAGGCCGACCAGCGGCTCGCGGACCTCCAGCGCACGCAGATTTTCCGCCTGGGCGACCCGGAACGAACGCGTGGCCTGAATCAGTTCGTAGTTCGTCACCACATCACGCAGCGCCGCTTTGACATCGACAATGATGTTCTGCACGGTCTGCTGGTAACCGATCAGCGAAGCGGATCGACGCAAGCGGGCGGCGCGAAAGTCCGATTCGGCGGCGCGATTGCCGATCGGCATCTCGAAGCCCAGCCCGAGAAGGTAGTTGATGAAGCGGCCTTCGAACAGATCGTCGTAGGAGTCGCCGAAACTGTCATCCAGCCCCGAATAACGGATCTGCGCGTTGAGATTGAGCGCGGGCAGGCGGGCGTTCTCCGCCAGCATCTGACGAATCGAGGCGTCATCGATATTGAGAATCGTCTGTTGAATCTCCGGCCGATTGGCGACGGCCGTCACGATCGCTTCCCGCAAGCTGTACGCGATCGGAGTGGCGGCCGACTCATCGACCGGTTGAACGACGATCTCCGAACCGACGTTGAGCTCGGGATCGTTGATCAGCGTTTTCAACCGGTCCGATGCGGCTCGGACTTCCCGTCGTGCGCGGATCACATCCGCCTTCCGTTGTTCGACGGTGGCGACGGCGTCGGCGTACTCCGCGAGGCGCGCGTCGAAATCGCGGCGCCGATCCAGCACATCCCGCACCGACTCACCCTGCTCGACCAGCCATTGACGAATCTCCAGATCGCGCCAGGCAAAGACCAGGTTCCAGTACGCCTCTTCGGTTTCCTGAACGACGGTGAGCAGTTCGGCCCGCAGTTCGTGGACCGCGCGGCGTTCCATGTTGCGTGAAAGCCGAATGGATGCGCGGTTCACATCCGATCCGAAGCCGCGGAGCAGCGGCTGGGTGAAACCGAGCGTCACGCCGCTCAGGTACGCCGGATCGGGAAACTGATCGACCCCCGGCGACCGGTTTCGGCTGCGATTGAGATCCGTCGAAACGCTGAACGATCCGCCGGTCACCAGCGGCTTCCGGATGCCGGTGGAGAAACTATAACGCTGGCTTGCGTTCACGCCGCTGCCGAGCGGCACCCCGCCGAGCACCGGTACGGTGGAGGGTTCGTCCGTCCAGGCCAGCTCCACATCCGTGAAAAAGACGGCATCGAACGCAGCTTCCGCGCTGAGCACTTCGGCTTCGTTGATTGCCGGCTGAAGTCGCGCCGCCTGGACGCCGAGATTGTTTCGCACGGCCGAACTGATGGCGGCCTGCAGGTTCAGCCCGATTTCACGTTGTTCCCGTCCCGTCAGATCCGCGCCGAGTTCGTGGGTGCGTGGGCGGGGCCCGAGGGCCGGTGTCATCGCATCAAGCTCATCGCGCCGCTCCGCGAGCTCCTCATCGATGGCTGCGGGCGGCTGGACCGTTTTCAGACGTGTTTCGGCATCCGGAAAACCCCGAATCTCCCGGTCGATGGCAGCGGTCAGCGTCCGGCGCAGCTCATCGTCGGCGCGGTCACCCTCGAAGGGTGACCGGCATCCCTGAACGAAAATGACGCTCATCAGCGGAACTGCCGTCAGCGCGGCCCGGATTCGGATCGGGGGGGTGGCTCGCATGGTCCGGAAGGGTACCACGCCTTGCGGGGCTCGACCACGCGGACACAACTCCCTTGGGCGCCCCGGCGGATCAAGGTCCTTCGCCCTGCGGCGGGCGCGATCATGTCGATCCCGAAGGGGGACTCGTCGACCCGCCGGAATCGGTCTGAATCACTGCGTCAGTTGCCGCGAGAGAGTAAAGGGGATACGCTCCGATCGCAGCCAAAGGAGTGTTGACCATGACCACGTTCCCCCAAATCAGCCGCTGGAGCCGCCGGATGTCCCGGAAGCGCGGAATGGCCGCCGCTGCCATCTCGGCGCTGCTTCTGATGGCCGTCGCCGCCGTGATCCCCGTGACGGCTCAGCCCGCCCTCGCGGCGGAGGCCGACCGGGATGGGGTCATCTCCGTCATCACGGGCAACAACGTGTACGTCCGTTCCGGACCGGCCGATTCCTACTACCCGATCGGGCACGTCCAGGAAGGTCAGATGGTCAAGGTCATCGGCGAGCGGTTCAACTGGGCGCGAATCCGCACCACCGGGCCCCTCTTTGAGGGTGAGACGTTCTTCGGCTACATCATCTATCCGCAGACCCAGCGCGGCCGTTTCCGTCTGGCGGAGGACGGCCGATCCGCCGTGACCCTCGGCCGCACCGATGTGCTGGCGCCGAATCTCAATACCGACTTCAATCCCAACGACAGCTGGAAGCCGCTTGTTCGTCTTGAGGCCGACCAGGACGTCACCGTTCTGGAAACGACCCACACGGCGAACAATCTGGTCCACAAGGTCCGTTTACCGGAAAACGCGGAAGTCTGGATCAGCGCGCGGTACATCCGCCCCGCCGATGCCGATGAACGACGGGAATGGGATCGTCTCGTGTACGGGGAGCCGGAAGAGGAAGAAGAGGAGAAGGAAGCGGAACGCGTCGCGGAGGCGGAGCGGGACGACCAGGACGCGGCCGATGATCACGCTCGGGAAGCGCGCGCCGATGCGGAGCGTGAAGATGAGCGTCGGGTTGAAGAGAAGCCCACCGAACGTGCGGAGCGGCGCGAGGACGATGTTGCCGATCAGGAACAACGTGCCGACCGACCAGCGGATCGGGTGGGGACATCGGAACCCCGGGAAGTGGCGAGGGCGGATCGCGACGATGAGACGGAGCGAGCGCCGGTCGTTGCGCGCGAAGCGGAGGAAGTGCCCGAGGTGATGGATCCGCCCGCCGCTGAGGAGGAAGAGACAGAAGAAGTCGACGACGCGGAGGCGGATGAAGAAGCCGCGGCCGCAGAAGAAGATATCTCCGAGCGGGTCGCGCGCGCTACTTTGGATGATCTTGAGGCGGCGTTCCGTCGCTTGCGTGAAGAGGATATCGAAACGCGTGAGGTTCGACCTCTGCGCCGGATGTACCGGCAGTTTGCCGAGCAGACCGACGATGAGACGGCCGGACGTTTTGCGGAAGGACGGGCCGAGCAGCTTCAGCTCATGATCGATATCCAGCAGCGGCGCC
>SKZB01000078.1 GCA_007127615.1 Phycisphaerales bacterium
ACCCAGACCCTCGAGTTTCAATCGGTGGTACGAGCGGTCCTCGTGCTGCGTTTCGGTCAAACCCGTCAAGCGCGGCATTTGCAGAATGTTCAGCCCCAACGCGTTGATGACCGCATCGAGTTCGCTCCCCTGCCGCGCGGGAAACTGGAAGGGCAGATTCGGATCCATGCCGAACAGCTCAATCAACGTGCCGTGCAGCGAATCGCCCAGCTCCGTTTCGAGATATTTTTCCGGCACGGCGTCGGTCAGCACGTACACACTTCCGTCGATCTGATAGACCTGCCAGCCGGGCACATCGAGACTGACCCGCTCGTTCTTCTTGTCAAAGCGCATCCCCAGCCGCATCTCGTCGCCGTCGGCGGAGATCCGGACCGAATCGCTCAACGTCGGCGCATCGCGGTAGCGCTGCATGACCTTTTCCATCACCTGCCGAGCTTCCGCCGCGGCGTCGTTCTCGTTGCCGGCCAGGACCGGCGGTGAGGCGAGCAGGCCGGCCGTCAAGGCGGCGAAGGCAGTCGTGGACAACAGTTTCGTTCCAAGCATGAATATCTCCTGATTCGATCGGCGCGCGAAAGGCGAACGCCGAAGTTGAGGTCATGATCGCGAGGGAAGTCGTCGTAAAGCCGCTCTGTTCACGGGCGAACAACCTCCCTTCATACCGGTTCACGCGGTATCGTCCGTTGGTGCCAGGGCCTTCAGCCGGTTCCCGGCCCTCAGAGGAGAACACGGTAATGACGGCCGCTATTCCATCGCCCCGGATCGTTCCATCAATCGGGACCACATCTCTGCAACCGTTGCGTTGCGGAGAGGATGCACCAGTTCGGGTCCGATCATCACCAGCGGCTCCAGCACGAACCGCCGCTCGTGAAGATGGGGGTGGGGCACCGTCAGACCCGGCTCATCGATGATCCGGCGGCCGAACAGGAGCAGATCCAAGTCCAGCGTCCGCGGACCCCAGCGGACCTCCTCTTCCGTGGGCCGACCCCGGATCCGCCCGAACTGACGCTCAATCGCCAGACAGACGTCGAGCAGATCCCGCGGTTCGAGTACGGTTCTCACGATCATCGCCGCATTCAAGTACGGCCCCTGCCCGGGCGGGCCCATCGGTTCGGTTTCCAGAAGGTCCGAGACGCGCAGTACATCGACGGCCTCGTGCCGTTCCAGCGCCTCCACCGCCCCGCGCAGGTTGGCGGCCCGGTCTCCCAGGTTCGACCCCAGCGCGATTGACGCCACCGTCCCTTCGGCCGGTTCGTTCTCCGTCACGCCGGCACCTCCAGATCGGTCTCCCAGAGCAGGCGTTCACCTTCAACGCCCGTGAGCGCGAACCGCACCAGTTGCAGCGCCGCTTTACCGGCGCGGTCGCGGATGGCGGTCCGGTCGCCGTGAAACTCAAAGCGGTGCGCCCGCGCGGTCGGAGTCGTGTCGGATGTTCGCCGGGCGATCCCGATGTAGACGAGGCCGACGGGTTTCTCGGGCGTGCCGCCGTCCGGGCCGGCAATGCCGGATATCGACACCGCCAGGTCCGACGCGGCGCGTTCCAGCGCGCCGCGGGCCATGGCCCGGGCGACTTCGGCGGAAACCGCGCCGTGCGCCCGCAGCAATTCTTCCGGAACCCCGAGGCCGTCCCGCTTCATTTCATTGGAGTACGTGACCCACCCGCCAAGGTAAGCGGCGCTGGAGCCGGGCAGATCAACAAAACTCTTGCCCACCCATCCGCCGGTACATGATTCGGCGGTGGCGATCGTACAACCGCGCGAGATCAGTTCACCCAGTACGGCCTGGGCCAGGGTCGTGTCACCGCGACCGAATGCGAACGGTTGCCACGCTCGTTCGACGGCGGCGGCATCGGCGCGAAGCCGGGGCTCGATCGACTCGGCCGCGCCGAATGCGCGAATGCGCGCGGTCACCACCGAGGCGCTGGCGGTCGTTCCGACCTGCGGTTGCCGGCCGCGCTCCATCAGCGTCGCGATGCGTTCGGCGGCATCAGATTCCCCCAGACCGTATTCGTGCACCGTGATCGTCTGGAGCACGTCACAACCGCCGGGCCGATCGATTTCCGGAAGAACATGATTCCGAAACATCGGGTGCATCTCACGCGGCGGGCCGGGCAGGGCAAAGATCTGCGCGCCGTCCAACCGTCCGGCCAGTCCCGGCGCGGTGCCGTGCGGATTCGGCAGCGCGTGCATCGTCCGGGGGCGCATCGCCTGAATGAGATTCGCCTCCGGCATGCGTCGACTTCGCCCGGCGAACCAGTCGTCCAGACGGGCGCGTTCCGTCTCATCGAGCACCAGCTCTTCTCCGGGGGTCATGACATCCGCCAGCGCGTGGCGGGTGAGATCGTCCGCGGTCGGCCCGAGCCCGCCGGTGATCAGCAGAACATCGACGCGCTGCGCCATCTGCGTGATCGCCCCGGCGATCAGCGGCCGGTCATCCGCGACGGTGCGGTGTTCGACGGTGAGCACCGAACGGGCCGCGAGCGCCTCGGCGAGCCACTGCGAGTTGGTGTTGAGCCGTTCCCCGAGCGCAAGCTC
>SKZB01000129.1 GCA_007127615.1 Phycisphaerales bacterium
CGCGGTGAATGTCCGCATCGTTCCGGAAGGCCTCGATCAGACCCTCATCTTCCGACAGATGCGCCAGCAGGCGCAGTTCGATCTGCGAGTAATCGGCGGTGAGCAGCACGCGGCCTTCCGGCGCGATAAACGCGCGGCGGATCTCGCGGCCGATCTCGGTCCGGATCGGAATGTTCTGCAGGTTCGGGTCGGACGAACTGAGCCGCCCCGTCGCGGCGACGGTCTGGTGGAAGCTCGCGTGCACCCGGCCGGTGCGCGGGTTGATCGCATCCTTCAGGGCGATGAGATAGGTGTTGACCAGTTTCGTGAGCTGGCGGTACTCCACGATCAGCCGGGGCAGTTCGCTCTCCACCGAAGGATCGGCGGCGAGTTTTTCCAGCACCTCCACATCGGTCGAAGGTCCGGTCTTGCCGCGCCGGAGCGGCTTGATCCCCAGCCCCGGCGGCTCCTGATCGGGCTTGTTGAACAGCACCGCCGCGAGCTGTTTCGGCGAATCGGGATTGAACGGAATGGAACCGGCCTCCGAGATCTCATCGCGCAGCGCTTCGATGCGCACCATCAGCCCCCTGCGCTGCCGGTCAAGCTCATCCGCATCGACGGTGATCCCGTTCCACTCCAGTTCCGCCAGAACCTCTACGAGCGGCATTTCCAGTTCATCGAACAGCGAGCGCAGACCCATCGATTCCAGTTCCGGCTTCATCGCCTCGTAGAGCCGCAGCGCGATATCCGCATCCTCCGCGGCGTAGGGCATTGCTCGTTCAAGGGGCACCGTGTCAAACGTGCGCTGCGTCTTCCCCCTGCCGATGAGATCGCTGATCGGCGTGCAGACGTGGTTCAAAAGCGCGAGGGCGAGTACATCCAGCTTGTGACTCGACCGGCTCGCATCGATCAGGTAGCTCGCGACCATCGTGTCGAAGATGCGCCCGCCGGTAAACCCCGCGAGCTGCAGTTCATGGCGGCGCAGCACGTTCATGTCGTACTTGAGGTTGTGCCCGATCCTGAACAGCCGCGGGTCTTCCAGCAGCGGCCGCAGCGCCTCGAGGACGGCCCGTTCATCGAGGTGTGATTTCGGCTCGGGGGAGCGCACCGGAATGTACACCCCCGTGCCGGGCTCGATCGAGATCGCCACGCCGCAAAGCTCCGCCTCGATCGGCGTGAGCGAATCGGTCTCGGTGTCGATCGCGAAACGACCGGCCGCCCGGATCTCTTTCACCAGCTGCGCCAGCTCCTTCCTGGTGGTGATCGCGCGGTAAGCCCCCGCTTCCGCCCTGACGACCGGCGCTTCCGAAGCGGTCGAAGCCGGCGCGAAGAGCGAATCGGCAAAGCCATTGCCCCCTCCGCCGCCGGCCCCGTCGCCGACCCGAGCGGCGTGGTCGACGGCGGCCGCGCCCATGATCTTCCGGAGTTCATCCGGATAGCGATTGAAACCGAGCCGGCGGAACGCATCGAGCAGCGCCCCGGCATCGAGCTTCTTCGGATCCGCCCTCGCCGCCTCGAGGTCAAGTTCGACTTCCAGATCTTCCTTGAGCGCGACCAGTTGCCGGCTGAGGTCGAGAATCTCCTTCGATGCCTCCAGATTCTCCCGCCGCTTGCCTTTGATCTCATCGAGATGTTCGAGCAGGTTGTCGATCGAGCCGTACTGCTTGATGAGCTGGGCGGCGGTCTTCGGCCCGATGCCCGGCACGCCGGGGATGTTGTCCACACTGTCCCCCATCAGCGCCAGAATGTCGCCCACCATCTCCGGAGTGACGCCTTCGGTCTTGAAGATCTCCGAAGGTCCGACCGTCTTGTCGGTGTGCACATCGAAAAGCTCGGTGCGGTCACCGATGAGTTGCGTCAGATCCTTATCCTTCGAAACGATCCGGATCCGCAGGTCCGGCTCTTCCCGCTGCAGCTTGCGCACGAGCGAGGCGATGACATCATCCGCCTCGACGCCTTCCTCGCCGAGGACGGGAACGCGCATCATCTCCAGCACTTCGAGGCAGCGCTCGATCTGCGGCCGGAGGTCCTCCGGCGGCGCATCACGATTGGCCTTGTATTCGGGATAGATTTCCGAGCGGAACGATTCGCGGTCGCCGCTCTTGTCGATGACGACGGCGAGATGATCCGGCCGGTAGTCGCGCAGAACCTTCAGCAGCATGCCGACGAATCCGTAGGTCATGTTCGTCGGCTCTTGGGTGACCGGGCTGGTCATGCGCGTGCGGATGGCGTGGTAGGCGCGGAAGAACTGCGCGTGTCCGTCGATGAGATACAGCGTTCGGGAAGCGTCCTCGGCCATGGGGAATAGTGTACGGGAGGAGGAAGGGACGGAGGGAAGGGCTGGAGGCACGGAGGCACGGAGGCACGGAGAATGGTGAGGCGGCGACCTCGACGCGAGGCTTGCATACCGTCATTCCCGCGGAAGGACTTTATGCGCGATTTGTCGTATCCCCTTGCGCTATGGGTAGTTCGCGCCATACTGGTGGTCTCACTTACTCGACAAGGAGCCACCAGCATGGAACGCGAACTGTGGAACATCTTAGCC
>SKZB01000311.1 GCA_007127615.1 Phycisphaerales bacterium
GACCACGAGACGGGCGAAGTGGAGTGGTTCCGGCCGGATCCGCGGGCGATCCTGCCGCTCGATCGATTCCACGTGCCGAAGAACCTCTCGCGCGAGGTAAGAAAGAAGAAATTCACCATCCGAAGCGATACGTCCTTCGAGCAGGTCATTCGCGCGTGTGCGCCGGCCCGGTCCTTTCTCAACCAGCAGTGGATCACCGACCGTCTGGTTCCCGCGTACCTCGAGCTGTTTGAGCTCGGTCACGCCCACTGTGTCGAGGCGTGGCTCGGGAACAATCTCGTCGGCGGGTTGTACGGCGTGCACCTCGGCAGCGCGTTCTTCGGCGAGTCCATGTTCGCCCGTCCGGATCTGGGCGGCACCAATGCCTCCAAAGTCTGCCTGGTTCATCTCGTGCACTGGCTCAACCACCGCGGCTTCACGCTGCTGGACACACAGTTCCGCAATCCGCATCTCGATCAGTTCGGCTGTGTGGAGATCCCCCGCGCGGAATACCACCGCCGTCTCGAGGCGGCCCTCGCCCGAAACTGCACGTGGGGAGCGTTTGTCGCGCTGGAGAAGTAGCCCGCGCTCCACCCCGATCTCCCGCAGCGAACAGTTGACTGCGGCGAACGCGGTTTTCGCTGCACCCTCAGCCCGGAACGCCGCGTCGCCCTCATTTCTCGCAACATCCAAACCCGACGCTTCGCCTGACAGTTCAGATCAGGCGAAGCGACCCGGACGGTTTCAGGAAAACACACGTTTGGCGTCTTCCGGAAGTCAGGTCGGGAATGCCGGGGAGAGCCGATCGCAATCGCTGCCGGAATCGCTGGCGGACAGGCGATTTTCCGGCAGCGCTTGCCCGCAGAACGAACCGGTTGCCCGGTTGCCTTCGTGCCTCCGCGCTTTGAATCCCCCAACGCTCACTCTCCACATTTCCCATATCTTGCGCTACACTGAAGTGTCCCAAAAAAGAAATGGAGATCTCATGCTTCATCGTGCTCCTGGTATGTTCTGGCTCATGACAGTCGCGGTTGTCTTCAGCTCCGCAGTGTCGCTCCGCGCGGATGTGGCCGAGGCGTTGCGCGAGATCGCGCGACCGATCGAGACGGTTGATGACCTCACGCCGCTCCTGGAGAAAGTCAAAGACCGCCGGCACGTACTGCTCGGCGAGGCGTCGCACGGCACCCACGAGTACTACCTCTGGCGGGCCGGCATCTCACGCATGCTGATCGAGAAGGGTCGCGCGAACTTCATCGCGGTGGAGGGAGACTGGGATGCGGCGAGGCACGTGCACCGTTACGTCACCCACCACGAAGATGCGGCGGACTCTGCGCGGGAGGCGCTCGCGAAGTTCACCCGCTGGCCGGCGTGGCTCTGGGCGAACGAGGAGATGGTCGAACTCGTCGAGTGGATGCGCGAATACAACGAACAGCGCGATGCGGGGAAACGCATCGGATTCTACGGCATCGACATCTACGGCTACGAACGATCGCTCGAACAGGGGCCGGGGAAGGCCGGCGCGCTGGATGAAGCACTGGTGGAGAAGATGAAGGAAGGATTCTCATGTCTGGCGCGGTACGCGGGTGATCCGCAGTCGTACGTCCTGGCCGTGATGCGCGAAGGGGTGGACTGCAGCCGCTCCATCCGTGAACTGGTGGAGACGTTGCGCGAGAATGCCGCATCGTGGCGCGAGCGGGACCACGCGCAGTTTCTGAATGTGAAGCAGCACGCAATGGTGGTCAAGAGCGCCGAAGCGCACTTTCGGACCGCGGTGCGCCAGGATGCGGAATCGTGGAACGTGAGGGCGCGACACTTTTTCGACACGTACCGGCGGTTGATTGAGTTCTACGGCGGGGACGAAGCCCGCGGGATCGTCTGGGCGCACAACACGCACATCGGCGATGCCCGCGCGACCCAGATGGGAGACATGGGGATGCTCAACCTCGGGCAGCTCGCGCGGCAGCACTACGGCCGGGATGATGTCGCGGCGATCGGCTTCGGCACGGTGCGCGGCACGGTGATCGCAGCGCCGCGATGGGAAGGTGAGCGGCAGACGATGACGATCCCCGATCCGGTGGCGGGCACGCTGGAAGCGGCGTTCGATCGGATCGCGCGGGACCGGGCCCTGTTCTGGTTGGAAGATGCGAAGGAGAAGGAAGTGCTCTCCCGCCGTATCGGCCACCGGGCCGTGGGGGTCACCTATGACCCGCGCCGGGAGAGGCAGGGCAACTTCGTGCCGACCCTCTGGCCGGAGCGCTACGACGCGTTCGTCTTCTTCCGGGAAACGAAAGCGCTGAGTCCGTTCGATCGGAAGGACGATTGAGGAAGGAGAAGCGACGGAGCGACGAAGCGACGAAGGGGCAAAGCGGCGAAGCGACGGAGGGGGAGCCTCTGCCGCAGTATCATGGGGGTCATGAATATGAACACGCAGCAGACGGCAAGTCGGTTTGAAGGCTTCGGCGCGACGATTTTTACCGAGATGAGTCGACTGGCGCTCGAACACGATGCGATCAACCTCGGCCAGGGCTTTCCCGATTTTGA
>SKZB01000256.1 GCA_007127615.1 Phycisphaerales bacterium
AATCAGAAGCACCACCATCGCCTGCGCGATGCGCTGAACCGTTTCGGCCAGGACCTCCGGCAGATGCGGCACAAAGGCAATGCCGCGCCCGATGACGATCACCGGCACGATCGGCACGAGCCGGTACAGCACCTTGTGGTCCACGGCCTCCTTCACCCACGAGCCCGGCAGCCGCTTCATCGCCACGCCCACCAGCCGAACGATGAATCGTTTCGCCACCAGATGCGCCAGCCACGCAATGAAGATCAGCAGACCAAGCGCCAGCAGCGAATGCATCCACGGCGTGTCGGGCAGCCAACCGAGCGTCGTCTCCATCACGTGCTCAAGCGCCTGATCGAGCATATCGTCGACGCCCGCTTCACCGTCCGGTGGCGCATCCGCAGCCGCCGGCGCCGCCTCGCTCGCCCGCACTTCTTCCGCAGGCGGCTCCGTTCCCAGACCGCCTTGTTCCGCCTCGTCCTCCATCACGCGCGGCTCCATGTTCGATTCCCAAGGGTGGGCATGGTGCGCAGTATATCGAAAGAAGAATCACGCACTGAGCTCGCGCTCGAACCGAAGATGCAGAAAGGACGGACAGATCTCATGACCTGCCATCCTGCTCGCTCGATGGCGCATTGCGGATCCGCTGGTGGGCGGCTCGATCTCAATCTGGCGGTGTACGATCGTGATGCGCGGGGTCCGATAGAGTTCGGAAGTCATCCGACCGAGATCACGCAGAACCTGATCGGGACCGCACGCAGATCAGTCACTGACCCGTTCGTAGCTCTGGCCGAGAATCGACAGTTGCGTTGCGGCGTTTGACTTCGCATCGCGCGCGGTGATGGTGATGGGTATCTCAACGCCGGATCTGTCATCGAGGGTGATCTCACCGGCATCGTTCAGACCGAGGACCGCGTTGGTATCGGGGAAGTTGCCTGCCCAGCGCATGACGCCGCGGATAAGAATCGTGTCGTCCGAGATCGTCAGCACATTTCCGCGTCCGTCGCGGTACGCGCCGACCAGCGCATCGCTTTGTTCGCGGCTGAGACGGCCGAGCGGCGAGTGATTCATCGGATCATCGCCGAAAAGAATGGTCTCGATGCTGCCGGCGATCTCGAAGCTGGGCACCCGGTCGCCGTTGGCGAGGACGGCGATGAAGGCGTCTTCATCCGCGTAGCGGCGCATGTCCGCGTTGAAGCCGCGCACGCGCCCGGTGTGTGAGTAGACCGTACGGCCGGGCTTGTTGGCGATGCGCCAGCCCAGGCCGTCGTTGCCGGGGCCGGACGTGAACATGCGTTTGGTCAGGTCCGCATTGATGATAGTGTGTTCGCGCAAAGCGCGATCAAACCGCCAGAGGTCCCAGACGTTCGTGACGATGCCGCCCATGCCGCGATACTGAAAGCCATAACTGCCGTAGGGATGATCGAGAGCGGATCGAGGCGGGCCGAGCGAACAACGGCCGACGGCGACGATCGCCCCGTCCGGCGGATCATCTCCGGTGAAGCGCGTCAGCGTCATGCCGGCCGGCTCGAAGACCATCTTGCGAGAGTAATCCGTATAGCTCGTGCCGGATGCACGATGAATCACTTCGGTGAGGATGGCGTAGCCCTGATTCCAGTATTCGAAATGCGTGCCGGGTTCATGCTGTGGCCCGCCCCGAAGGAACAGGGGCAATACGGCGCCAAAGTCGCTGCCGCCGCCCTGCGAGTTGCTGCCCGGAATGCCGGAGGTGTGGCGGAGAAGGTGTTCGATGGTGATGTCAAAGCAGTCGCGCGGCACACCGGGCAGATGGACGCGAATCGGATCATCCAGTTCGATATGGCCATCCTGGGCGAGGCGGATGACGGCGGTCGCGGTCAGCGGTTTGGTGACGGATGCGATCTCGAATAGCGTGGCCGGTGTGTTCGGCGTCGTGCGCTCCAGATCGGCGCAGCCGGCGCCGAGGGCGGCGACGACCCGGCCGTCCCTGGCGGCGATGATGGATCCGCTGAAGCCGCGCTCCTCGACGGCGTTCAGATACGCCCGGATGCGCTCGCCGAGCTCGCCCTGAACAAAGGGCTCGCGCTCACGTGGCGGATGACGGTCGTCTGGCGATGATCCGGCGGATGCGGCGGATGCGGCGGATATTTCGGAATCGAATGCTGCGCAAATCAGAAACAGCAGCGCCGATACACAGAACGTCGCTGCCACCGACCGAACCGATCGTTTGATTTTTGACATCGTGTGATCCCCTTGTTTGGCATCCCGCCGTCAATCGTCTGTGAGGTACGATTGTAAGATGAAGAGTACTGATCTTCCTTCTTCATTCGTTCATGTTACCTGATCGCTCGCGCGTTTATCAATTCTGGCGCTTCAGGAATCTGCGCAAGTGACCCGCACGGATGAGAGGTTTTCGGGAAAGGGACGAAGGCACGGAGGCACAAAGGGACAGAGTGACGAAGCGATGGAGGGATGGAGGGATGGAGCGACGGAGGGACGGAGGGACGGAAAATGTCTGAAGGGTGCCATGCTTCGTCCCGAAGGGCGAAGCATGT
>SKZB01000253.1 GCA_007127615.1 Phycisphaerales bacterium
CTCCGCCACCTTCGGTTGCTGGCAGCCGGTGGTCGCGCCCAACACCACGAAACTCACCAGCAGTGCGGTTGCAAGTATCACGGCTCCATCGACGGTACGAACTCGAATCATCGGTGCATCCTGCTGAGAAAGACCCGTTGAGAAAGAGAGGAAAGTAAAGCCAATCGACGGGGCACGCGTCACCTCACGCAGCCCCGGGAAGGACGTCGCCAGCATGGTATCGGCTCCGACGATCGATTGATTGCAGAACCGGTTCGGACACCGGACGACGATCGCCCGGCTGGATCCGCAGACGGGAAGTCCCCACCCCCCACCCCCACCCCAGCCCGCTCATCCCGATCATCCCGATCATCCCGATCATCCCGGACGGCCCTGAATCGACGCCATCGATCCGCTGCGGATATACTGTTTCGTTGGAACTTCATTGCAAAGGATGCACCATGCCTTCTCCCGCACCGATCGACCAGATGTTCCTCGCCTTCGGGATGCCCGGCGGGTGGGAATGGATCGGACTGCTCTTGATCGGACTGCTCATCTTCGGCCGCCGATTGCCGGAAGTCGGACGGTGGCTCGGTCAGGGAATCGTCGAGTTCAAGAAGGGCGTCAAGGGTCTGAGCGATGAGATCGAGGATGCCACGAGCGACAAGTCGGGCGACCGGCTCGCGGACCACTCATCGTACAAGGCGGAGTCCGCGCCGAAACAGACCGTCGAGCGGGCCGAATCCTGATCCCCGCCGTTTTTCTGAATTCCTGAGTGCGGCCCGCGGGCGCCGGCTGCCCCCTCGCCCCGGAAACCCGGCTTGACGTACCATGCCCGCCATGGCGACCGCCGCGCCCGCTGATTCCAGCATGTCAACCACCGTCTCGCCACCTTCCGGCCCCGCGGGGAACGACGACCGGATCGGGCCTGCCTACCGCGACCGGTTCGCCGCCGAGGTGGTTCTTGAATGTGACCGCCTGGCGGACTCCCGACCTTTGCCGGAAGAACTTGACCACGCCCGCCGGATCGGCGGCCCGCTGGAATCGCGTCTGGTCGCGCTCGCCCGCCGCCGCGCCGATTCGCTGCGCACCCACGCCGCCATCCACCAGGTGCGCCGCGCCATGCTGCTGCTGCTGGTGATCGGACTTCTGCTGGCGGCACTGCTGGGGACCGGCACGGTGCGGACCTCGCTGGTCGCGGCGGGTGAAGGACGCATCAATGTGTTCCTCGTGCTCGGCGCGATCCTCGGCGTGCAGACCGTGCTGCTTCTCTTCTGGCTGGCGGCCGTCATCGTCGCCACCATCCGCGCCCGCCGAAGTCAGGCACTTCGGGGCCCGGCGCACGACGACCCCCTGCCGCTCTCACTCGGCCGGGCCTTGCTCGGACTCTCTCGATTCATTCTCAGACGACTCGGCTCCGGCCCCGCTCTACACGCCGCCACGAACGTCACGCTCCGCCACGCCGGACACGGCGCGCTCGGCCGCTGGTCGCTCAGCGCCATCTCGCACGCGATCTGGTTTGCATTCAACGTCGGCGTGCTGTTGACGCTCATCGTTCTCCTGAGCACGCGGCAGTACGTTTTCACGTGGGAGACCACGATTCTTTCCGAGCGGGAGTACGTCCAGCTCACCCGCGCGCTCGGCGCGGTTCCCGGTGCGCTGGGGATCGCGGTGCCGGATGAAGAAGTGATCCTCGCGTCGCGGTGGTCGGGTGTCCAGACGGCCGGGCCGCAGGCCGCGGATACGGCAACGGCGTGGGCGGGCTTTCTTGCCGGCGCCATCGTCGTGTACGGCTTCGCGCCGCGCGTCCTGCTGCTCGGGCTGTCGCTCAGCCTGCGGCGTACCGCTCAGAATCGCTACCGAATCGATCTCACCGCGCCGGCCGCACAACGTTTGAAACGCGAGCTCATGCCACCGGAGCGGCCCCTCGGTGTCGTTGACCCCGCCGAAGCCGAAGGCTCCGCGCTTCCCCGCCGGGAGCGGTCCGTCTCGGCACCGCGTCCCGCCGGACCGCCGGCCATTCTCGGCTTCGAGCTCGCGCAGCCGCCGACGCCCTGGCCCCCCGCCCTGCACGACGTGAGGTGGCAGGATCTCGGGCTGGTTGACTCGCGCGATGATCAGCGGCGGGTGCTCGAGTCTCTGGCGGACTCCGAAACCACGCCCCGCCCCCTCTGCCTCGTCGTCGATCTGACGAACACACCGGATCGGGGGATCGTGCGTTTCCTCACCCAACTGCACTCCGCCCTCGGAGAGCCGCCGCATGTCATCTTCACCGGCGGACAGCATCTGCGCGATCGCGTTCGCGACGCCGGGGCCGCCCTGCAGCGCCTTGACGACTGGCATCAGATGGTTCTTCAGGCCGGGCTTGAACCGCAGCAGTTGCACGAGGCGGACCTCGCGCATCTCACCGAGGCCAGCCGGCGCAAGCTCGTCGCCGGACTCCGGCCCGGTCATCCCGAGCAGCGTTCCACCCTCTCCGGCGATCGCCCGCGGAACGTCGAAGACGCCTTTTCGACCATCGCCGAACACGCTTCGCGCTGGATCGAATCCCGATCGGACCCGGATACACGCCAGATCACTGAACTCCACCGCGTGATCGCAAAGCGCTACGTCGCGCAGAATGATTCCGGCCGCGTGTTTCAGAATCTGATCTCCGGCGCGGGGTCGATTGAATCCGTCGACGCCTTGAAAGCCCATATGCAGACGAACGCCCGGCAGATGCTGAACCGGCTCCCGGCGCGGCTTCAGCGAAACGCCAACTGGGCCGCGGCCGGCGCGGTCAGCGGCGCGCTGGGATGTCTTGCCGCATCACTGCTGATCAGCCCGGTCGCGATCGGCGCTTTACCGATCTGGAGCACCCTCGGCGGCGGCGTGAGCGCGATCGCCGGTGAGTTCCTTCGCCGGGGTCCCGGGACGACGCCGATTGCCGCGCCGCATGCCGAAGACTGGGCGCAGAACGTTGGCGCGGCGGTTCGTGCCGGCGTGTTGACCTCGCTGACGTTCGAGTTGCAGTCCCACGATGAAGCGATCATCACCCGCGTGCTTGACCAGACCCTGCAGGATCTTCCCGGGCTGGCCGAAGAAGAGAGCACCCTGACCAGCGCTTCCCTGGATCACTGGCTGGGCACCGTGCGCCACCGCTTCGATCTCGCCCTGGCCGCCCAACTGCGTGATCAGCATGATCTGAATGATCAGCATGATCTGAATAGACCGGGAGATCGCACATGAGTGATCGCCCGTTCATCATCGCGGTGGTCGGTCACACCAACACCGGCAAGACGTCGCTGATGCGCACCCTGACGCATGATGTCAGCTTCGGCGAGGTCTCCGATCGACCCGCGGTGACCCGGGACGTCGCGGGGGTCGCCCTCCTGATCGACGATCGACCCGTTGCGGAACTGTACGACACGCCGGGGCTGGAAGACTCGATCGCACTGCTTGATCACCTGCATCACCCCCATCGCATGCGCGGCGACCATCGGCGGGACAACGTCGAGGTCATCCGCGAGTTCCTGAAGACAAACGAAGCCGGCACCAGCTTCAGTCAGGAAGCCAAAGTCCTGCGGCAGGTTCTCAAATCAGACGTGGCGCTCTACGTCATCGATGCCCGGGATCGCGTGCTCGGCAAGCACCGCGATGAGCTCGACATCCTCCGCATGTGCGGGCGGCCGGTCGTGCCGGTCCTCAACTTCATTGCGTCGCACGATGCGCAGAGCTCACTCTGGCGGGATCATCTCTCCCGCCTCGGCCTGCATGCGGTGGCGGAGTTTGACACCGTGGTGATCGATGAACTCAGCGAACAGCATCTCTTTGAGAAAATGCGCACGCTGCTCGATGAACACCGCCGCACGATCGATCGCCTGATCGATGATCGACGCGAACAGCGCCGAACGCTGATCGCCAACTCCGCGCGCGTGATCGCGGAACTCCTGGTGGACATTGCCGCGCTGCGCCTGCTCGTGCCGCGCGATGACGAAGATCGGTTGCGGAAGAGCGGCGCGCGGCTGCGCGACCTTGTCCGTGAGCGTGAACAGCGCTGCGTGCGCGATCTGCTCGAGCTGCACCGCTTCCATCCGGATGATTGCACCGCCGACGCCCTTCCGATCGAGGACGGACGCTGGACGTTCGATCCGTTCGATCCGGAGGTGCTGCAGCAGTTCGGCATCCGTGCCGGCTCCGGCGCTGCGGCCGGCGCCATGGCCGGTCTGGCGATCGATCTCGCCACGGGCGGAATGTCCCTCGGTGCCGCGGCGGCCACCGGGGCGGCGATCGGCGCGGTCCTGGGCGGCGGGCAATCGCACGCCCGGCGTCTCTTTCACCGAATGCGCGGTCTGGCCGAGCTGCGCGTGGACGATGGCCCCATTCTCCTTCTTGCGGTGCGGCAGATCGATCTGGTTCGGGCGCTGCTCCGACGCGGTCACGCCAGTCAGCACCGCGTCACCCTCGAGACGCCGGAGGTGAAAATCCGCGCCCTGCCCAAACCGCTCCGCCGCGCCCGCATGCAGACCAACTGGTGCAGCATGGAGACCGAAGGTGATCCTGGCTCCGCCCGTTCGCTGTCGTTTCGCAGCACGCCGCCCCGCGGCCGCGATGCGGCCCTCGATGAGTTGGCCGGCCTGCTTGGGCCGGAACTCGCCCGTTCCCGTTCGGAACCGATCACGTTTGAAGATCATGCCGGCAATCGTTCCGCCGGCAAGTCCTCCGGCTGATTGCCGCGGCGTGAGGAACGAACGTGCGGCCGGAAGGAGATTGTCCCGTCCGGCGGGAGTGTGCTATACTCTGCCCACCTCGGGCGATTAGCTCAGCTGGCTAGAGCGCACGGATCACACCCGTGAGGTCACTGGTTCGAGTCCAGTATCGCCCACTTACGTAAGCCACTCTGAACGCGAAACTTATGCGTATCTGCCGGCGTCGGCAGTGCGGCTCAAAGCCTTCCCCAAACGGTCATTACCGTTTTAGGAAACGGTCACCGGAGTCGCGCGATGCCGGTCAGAGCACAAGGTTCCCGAAGTACCGACACGGCACACCATCCGTCCAGCCATCCGACCAAATGAGTCGTCAACCTCAACGGTCGTAAAGCCGAGTACCACCGACTGGTCGCGGAGTGGCAGCTGAATCGACATCGTCGGGCCGCCTCAGGCGCCGAGTGGAAACAGCGCTTCGCCACAATGCCGTGAGCTCGATGGCGCGTTCCTTTGAGGAATCTTCGGCGTGACTCACCGCGATCGAGCAGTTGTCGCCGGTCACGAACTCGACCTCGATCGTAATCTGCGATTTTTCCTGCTCGATGCCGACATCGGGATTGATGCGGTAGACGTGGTGCAGCTTTTCCGGGTCGCCTCCAGGCCCCCCCAACTCCCCTGGCTCCCCCCGAATGTCTTGGATCCGCCGTGGCGGGGGCTGGGGCTGATGCGGCCGGAGTAGCGATGGAAGCGTTGCCTGGGTGGTTCGTTGCGATCGCGATTGGAGCCGATTGCGGAAGATAGCGAATCCGCCCGGTCGCCCGTGGCCGAATGACTCGCAAGTTTCTGACGCCGGATCACCAGCGCGAAACGTGCGCCGGTGCTGCGCCTGTTTTCGGATCGATCCGGCAGAATCATCTCACAGCACACATCACCCTCCGGGATGCTGTGTGGCACCCGCATTTCCCGGTCCTCCCGGTCCTTCCGGTCCTTTCAGATCATGCCAGATCATGCCGGATCATGCTGACCCTTTCATCATGAAGACCTCACTCGATCATCTTCCCGAGCGCAAGCGGCAGGATCTCGCGCGGCTGACGCGCCTCATCCGCGAGACTTTCGCCGGCGAGATCGAGATGATCATCCTCTACGGCTCCTACGCCCGTGGCGACTACAAAGAGGAACGCGATCTGGCGCCGCGCCACGAGCGAAAATCCGGCCATGAGTCCGACTACGACATGCTGATCCTCACCAACTCCGAGGAGGCCGCCGAGTCGATCGAGATGCGCACGCTGCTGGATGAGAAGGCGGCGAAGCTGAACCTCACCGCCCGGCCGCGCTTCATCGCGTACGATCTGGAAGCATTTAATCAGCGCCTGGAAGACGGCCGGTTCTTCTACACCGACATCGTCTCGGAGGGCATCATGCTGTTCGAAACGAAACGCCACACCCTCGCCAAGGTCGCCGAACTCTCGCCGGCGGAGCGCTGCCGGATCGCGAGCGAATACTATGAGCACTGGTTCTCGAGGGGTAAAGAGTTCTTTGCGGCATATGGCTTTCACCTCGACCGGAAGCATCTGCCGCTTGCCGCATTCAACCTCCACCAGGCCGCCGAAGCATCCTACAAGACCGTCCTCCTCGTCTTCACCGGCTACAGTCCGGATCAGCACTGGCTCAGTGTTCTCGCCGACCACGCCTCGCGCCACGCCCCCGGGATCGAAGCGATCATCCCCCAGTCCGGACCGAACGATGAAGCGCGGCTGTTCAAACTCCTCGACTACGCCTACATCGGCGCCCGGTACGATGCGAAGTACGCCATCACCGGGGACGATCTCGACGAGCTTGCCCGGCGCGTGAAGGCGCTACTCGAACACACCGAAACCGTCTGCCGCGCGCAACTCGAGCAGTTCAGGGATGCTGCCAAGCAGTCCCGATGACCTGATGCGCCAGGCCGGGGCGAGGGGATGCGAGCGGTCGTCATCGCCATGCCCCCGAGCGATCTCTTCGGCCGGAACCAAACCGCGAAATTGCCCCTTGAACGCGAATCAGTCCAAGCCCATCCGATCGGGACATGCTCATGTGGTTCCCTGGGCGTCAAAATGCCTGTCGCGGCAGAGGTGAGATCAACCTGAATCACGGATAGAATGTCTCGGCCAGGAGCGGGTGATCCGGTTTCACCATTTTCTTTCTGGAGTGAATCGTTGTTGAGCCACGGCAAGCACAGCCCGATCGGCGACCCCCACAGTCAATGGCTTCACCGCCAGGCGATGGTGGCACTTGTCGCGCTGTTTCTGCTTGCGAATCTGATTCCACCATCGATCGGGAACGCTGAGTCTTTCCACGGCCAATCGCATCGAGCCGTTGACAGCGGGCATTTCTTTGCCGCACCGGTGTGCTGCCGAACACTCGTAGCGACCAGTCGAAATCGCCAGTTCCCAGCCCGGTCTGCGACATCTGGTCACGGTGGAACCGCTCACTTCCTGAGCGGGGCAACGGATGAATTCGCCCCGGATCATCACACCAGCGATCCGGACGACACCAATCATTCAGTTGCGTTGGTGGACGACGCCGTATCCTGTCGCTTGCCCACCGCCGCGCGGTCGATGGCGACAGCGCATCACGTTGTCTCGGAATGTGCACGTCGAGGCATGCGCACATCCGGCCGCCACCCGCCCTCCTGATCGGTTATGCATGAGACCGATCAAATTGCACGCCGGCTTCGAAACGCCGGATGCGGTCTGGTTCATCTCACAAGACACCCCTTGATATCTCGCCACGTTGTGCCTGGGTTTGACCCAGGCGCATCGTGATGCGCGTCGTTGACATCCACAATGCCTCAGGCAAGGCAGATATGGAGACCTCCATGTTCCGCTTACTCATCGCTTTGCTGGCGATCATTGCTGCCGCATTCTTCGCGGCATGGGCCATGCCGGACGGTACGGCCAGACAACTGTTTCAAATCACCGGGGCAATCGTGTTGTTGATCGCTCTCTTTCTCGGTTCGCTCGCACTGCTTCAATGGCTCTCACCGGCGGATTCCGATTCATCGCCCTGAAGCGATTGGAAAGATGCCTTTGTGCGAGATTGGGCGTTGGCTATGGCCGCTTCTGCATCAGATGCTGGATCATCCTGGATGTGATTCGCCGGGCTGTGAACCTGTGATCACCGATAGCTGCGATACTGAATTTCTTCGGTGCAGCCGGTATCCTTGCGGGTCGCGATCCGTCCGGTCGTCACGATGCTCAGCGGTGTTGAGGTCAATTCCCTGAGTCTCCTCGTCACGATCGCCGTGTTCCTCGCCGAGTCGGCCGCATGGGCGATCGGCGAGGTGCCCGAAAAATGTTCGCACGATGACGAGCACCGAGGGTGCGTTGAAATGGAAGCCGCCTGAATCCCGCATGATTGACTCTTACCCACTCGCAGCGTCGGAACCGACTGCCACAGCATTGCTGCTGCTGGTTTTCGGGGTGCTGATTGCATTCAGTGTTCTGTTCACCCGAACGTTGGATCGGCTGGGCATTCCTGTGGTTCTGCTCTTTCTTGTGCTGGGAATGCTTGGCGGGTCAGAGGGAATCGGCGGCATCCTCTTCGACGACTATGAACTCGCCTTTCGGATCGGGACAATCGCGCTTGTCCTCATCATTTTCGACGGCGGGCTGAACACCGCCCGTTCCGCCATTCGCAAGAGCATCGCACCAGCCGGTCTGCTGGCCACGGTTGGCGTGCTGGGAACGGCCTGCGCCGTGGCCCTCATCGCGCGCCTGTTCGGGTTGTCATGGGCGGAAGCCATGCTCGTCGGCGCGATTGTTTCCTCCACGGATGCAGCCGCCGTCTTTGCCGTCCTCCGTGGCGGCAGGTTGCGCGTCAAAGACCCTGTTCGGAGTACGATCGAAGTCGAATCATGTATCAACGATCCAATGGCGATCATCCTCACGGTGACGGTCGTTGAGTTTCTCTTGCCGGGCGGCACGCTGAGTTGGTGGTTGCTGGCCACAGTTCCCGTCCAGTTGCTGATCGGCGGCGCGATCGGAACGCTCATCGGCATCGTCAGTCGTTGGGTGCTGAATCGTGTCGAACTGAGTACGACGGGCTTGTATCCAGTCGCGACGTTGTCGGTCGCATTTCTCGCCTTCGGGATTGCGACCATCACCTATGGGAGCGGATTCCTTGCCGTGTTCGCAGCAGCAGCGGTATTGGGCAATGGCCAACTGCCCTACAAAGCCGGGCTGACGCGGGTGCATGACGCGATTGCATGGTTGTCCCAGGTCACCATGTTTCTGATGCTCGGGTTGCTCGTCTTTCCCAGTCAATTGCTCGATGTCGCCGGCGTCGGCCTGGCGCTTGGACTGCTGCTCGCGCTCGTCGCGAGGCCGCTCGGCGTCGTGCTGTGCCTCCTGCCTTTCCGGTGGAGCAAGCCCGAAGTGCTCTATACCTCATGGGTCGGTATTCGTGGCGCGGTTCCCATCATCCTCGCAACGATACCCGTCATGGCCAACATCCCAGATGCGGATCGGGTGTTCAACATCGTCTTCTTTATCGTGGTCGTCAGCGCGCTGGTTCCGGGCGCGAGCATTCTCCAACTGACCCGATGGTTGAAACTGGAGCAAGTAAGCTCACCGGCACCCGTCGCGACACTGGAAATGCACTCGTTGCGGAAGCTGAGCGGCGAAATCCACATCTACCGCGTCCATCCGACCGTCGCAGTCTGTGGAGCGACACTCTCTGAGATACCCTTTCCGGATGGTGCGACGGTGCTGGTCGTTGTTCACGGTGACGATCTTGTTCCAGCGCGAGGCGCAACGCGTCTCGAAGCCGGTGACTTTGTGTACGTATTCTGCAGACCGGAAGATGAGGCGAGGGTGGGCTTGCTGTTTGGTGGAACCATCGATGAGTAAGTGAGACTCATTCTGCTGTAGGAGAAGTCGTCACCTTGCTGTGACCCCGGCCCATAGCCTGGAGAGACCCGCACGGATGAGAGGTTTTCAGAAAAGGCACGGAGGCACGGAGGCATGATGGCACGGAGCGACGGAGCGACGGAGCGACGGAGGGACGAGTTTACCGAGGGAGGGGGTGCCACGAACAGCGACTGAAAGGAGTCGGCCGTGCGAGATGCAACCAAGGCGCGATGCAACCCA
>SKZB01000250.1 GCA_007127615.1 Phycisphaerales bacterium
GAGGAGCGCGACCTTCCGCTCAGCGCGTGATGAAGATTCTCATTGACATGAACCTGTCGCCGAAATGGTGCGAAATCTTCGAACGCGAGGGCTGGCAGGCAACGCACTGGTCTGCGGTCGGATCGCACAACGCGACCGACCGAGACATCATGAGAATGGGCGACGACTCGTCAGCATGTCGTCTTTACGCACGATCTTGATTTTGGCGCGATGCTGGCTGCGACACAGGCCGTCAGTCCGAGCGTCATTCAGGTTCGTACGCGCGATGCACTACCCGACCGGCTTGGATCAATGATGATTGAGGTAATGCGAGAACACGCTGATGCTCTGTGCGAGGGCGCTTTGATCATTGTCGATGAGGCGCGATCTCGGATTCGGATCCTGCCGCTCGGTGATTGACTGGCAGTGGGCCAGCGGGCGGTGCTCACCAAAGCATAACCATCCATTCGGATCAATTTGTCGCCCAGTTGCACGGAAACTTTTGTGTGACAGCCACTTGAAGCCATTCGGACCCCTTCCGCCCCGAACACCGATTTCCGGGTCAGTTTCGCCGTCGGGAAGGATTCTCCGGCGACCCGTCTTGACAAGTCGGGCTGGAACCGTTCCAGTCCCCGCCCTACCCTGCCGCAGACCGGGTGGGTGGATTGTTTCATCCCCGGGTGGAAATCAACCGATACGCCGAGAGCGCATGGCCAAGAAAAAGACCTCCAAGGCCCGTACGAGCAAGAAGAAGAAGAAAACCGCCGCCAAGGGCAGCCGGTCACGCTCATCCGCCGTCAACGCCGAAGGCAAGCACCTGGTCATCGTCGAATCGCCCGCCAAGGCGAAGACGATCAACAAGTACCTCGGGCCGGATTACGTCGTGCAGGCCTCGGTGGGCCACGTCCGCGATCTTCCCTCCAAAGCGCCGAAGGGGTCCAAGCAGCCCGTGCCGGGCGTCGATCTCGAAAACAACTTCGAGCCGAGCTACGAGATTCTCTCCGGCAAGAAGAAGGTTGTCGATGAGTTGAAGCGCGCCGCGAAGAAGGCCGCCGACGTCTGGTTCGCGACCGACCTTGACCGGGAGGGGGAGGCGATCGCGTGGCATCTGGCGCAGGAGATGGGAATCACCCCCAAAGCGGCCAAGCGCGTCGTCTTCAACGCCATCACCAAGACGGAGATCGAAAAGGCGTTCAACGATCCCCATCCGATCGATGAAGACCGCGTCAACGCCCAGCAGGCGCGGCGGATTCTCGATCGCATCGTCGGCTACCAGGTCTCGCCGCTGCTCTGGAAGAAGGTCGCCCGCGGCCTCTCCGCCGGCCGGGTGCAGTCCGTGGCGGTGCGCCTCGTCGTGGAACGCGAGCGGGAGATTCGCGCGTTCGTGCCGGATGAATACTGGCGCGTCAACGTCAAGCTGAGTATCGACCCGCAGCAGGCCACCAAGCTCGATACCGCGTGGCGGGCGTTCATCACCACCCTCGATGAACGCAAGCGGACGCCGACGATCAAAGCCCAGAACGCCTGGCTGACCCAGCACGAATCGCTCCGGGCGGAACTCGTCGAGCTCGGCGGTGAGAAGTTCGAGCTCCGCACCGAGGCCGATGAGGCGCGCGACCTCTCCGGCGAAGTGAAAGATGTCGCCGACGCCGTCGGCCTGCGCGAGATCAGGATCACCTCCGAAGAGAATCCCAAGGGCAAGGGGCCGGCGCGAACGAGCCGTCACGTGGAAGCGGAGCTCGATCCGAACGCGCGGTACACGGTCAGGTCCATCGAGACCAAACGCACTTCGACCCGTCCTTCCGCGCCGTTCATCACCTCCACCCTGCAGATGGCGGCGTCGAGCATGCTCGGTTTTTCCAGCAACCGCACGATGCGCACCGCCCAGGCGCTCTACGAGGGCGTCAACATTCCCGGCGAAGGCCAGGTCGGCCTGATCACCTACATGCGGACCGACTCCACGCACCTTGCGCCGGAAGCGCTCAACGCGGCCCGGTCGCTCATCCGGAACGAGTACGGCGAAAAGTACCTGCCGGAGAAACCGAACTTCTTCGGCTCGACCAACAAGTCTGCCCAGGAAGCGCACGAGGCGATCCGCCCCGCGGATGCAACCTATACGCCCGACCGACTCCGATCGGCGTTGACCGAAGAGCAGTACAAGCTCTACCGGCTGATCTGGCAGCGATTCATCAGTTGTCAGATGAAACCCGCGCAGTGGGATTCCACGACGGTGCTGTTCGAGCGCACCGATCGCCGGACCGGCGCGGTGCTGAAGTCCTCCGGCCGCGTGCTCGCCTTCGACGGTTTCTACCGCGCGACCGGCGTGCCCACCGCGAGCGATGAGCAGACCCTGCCCGAATTGAAGGAGAAGCAGGACGTCGCGCCGTTCGCCATCGAGCCGGAGCAGGTCTTCACCAGCCCCCCGCCCCGGTACTCCGAAGCATCGCTGGTCAAAATGCTGGAATCCGAAGGGATCGGGCGGCCCTCGACGTACGCCTCGATCATCCAGGTGATTCAGGACCGGAAGTACGTCGAGCAGATCGATCGCCGCTTCCACGCAACGGATCTCGGAGAAGTCGTCACCGACAAACTCATCCAGGGTTTCCCCCGGCTGATGGACATCGGCTACACGCGCAATATGGAGGAAGAGCTCGACAAGATCGCCGAGCACAACGCCGACTGGCGCGAGATGCTCGCGGAGTTCTACGGGCGGTTCACCGAATCGCTCGACCACGCGATGGAGAACATGACCCACGCCAAGGCGGAGATCGAACCCGCGCCGTACCAGTGCCCGAAGTGCGGCAGCCGCACCGCGTACCGGTTCGGCAAGAACGGCCGGTTCCTCTCCTGCGGGGCGTATCCCGACTGCGATTACGCCGCGCCGATCGATCGCGAAGGCCGGCCGATGCTGCCGGAGCGGGTCAATATCAAATGCCCCGAGGACGGTTCCCAGATGATCCTGCGCACCGGGCGCTTCGGAAAGTTCCTGGCGTCGGCCAACTATCCGGACGTCAAGTTCGTTCTGAACCTCGACAAGAAGGGCAACCTCAAGCTGCCCGCCCCGCCGCCGTACACAACGGATCTGGAATGCGAAAAGTGCGGCGCTCCGCTCAACCTCCGCTCGGGCAAGCGCGGGCCGTGGCTCGGCTGCTCGAAGTTCCCCAAGTGTCGCGGCCGGATGGCCTGGTCGAAGCTGGAAGAAGAGCAGCAGCAGGAGCTGACCGACGCGCTCGAAAGGCACGAGAAGGCCAACCCCCAGCCGACGATCACGACCATGGACGGTGAACCGATCAAGGAAGGGACGCCGATCAACGACCTGCTGATTCCGGGTGAGGTGCAGGCGCTGGAGATCCACCCGGACGCCGCTCCCCACACCGAAGCGGCGTGAGCGGCAGGAGGCACGGAGGCACGGAGGGTAGCTCGTCGCTTCGCCCCTCCGTCGCTTCGTCGCTTCGTCGCTTACCCTCACTCCATCACTCCCCCTGCCCCCTCCGTGCCTCTCTCCACCTCATTTTCCCGCCATTCGCCCTCCCACCCGACCACCGGTTTGTATACACTATCCCGGCTCGGGAGAACTTTCCGAAATTGGAGTGCGATTCACAGGAGTAGCGCCACCGATGGCACGCATGAGGGCGGCGGATCGCCGACGACAACTTCTCGAAGTCGCCGCCGAACTCTTCTCCGCGCGGGGTTACCGCGGCACGACGACCGCGGAGCTGGCCCGGGCGGCGGGGATCACCGAGCCGATCCTCTACCGGCACTTCAGGAACAAACTCGACCTGTTCGTCACCCTGATCGATGAGGTCGGCCGCGAGGTCACCCGGGGCTGGGAGGCGGCCCTGCGTCAGGCGAAGTCGCCCACCGACCGGCTCCGCGTACTGCTGGCGGGCAACCCGGCGACGCACGAGCGCGGCCGCAGCGTCTACCGCGTTATCTTCCAGGCGATGACCGAAGCGGAGAACGACCGCGAAATCGCCCGGCCGATCAAGAAGCACCTCGCCACCCTCCACGGGTTTCTGAAGGATGAACTGGCCGAGTTGCAGAAGGCCGGGGCCGTCCGCCGGGATGAACCCGCTCCCGCCCTGGCGTGGATGCTCATGCACGTGGCGATCGGGTACGGCCTGAGCTCACCGCTCAAGGTGCCCGGCCACGCCGCCGCGATGAACCGCAAGAGCATGCAGCGGCTGATCGAGGAGTTGGTCGCCCCGGTCGCGGGCCCGGATGAACCTTCGCGC
Organism: Phycisphaerales bacterium; assembly: GCA_007127615.1. GTDB lineage: Bacteria > Planctomycetota > Phycisphaerae > Phycisphaerales > SM1A02 > SKZB01. The sequence continues at coordinate 4,215 of SKZB01000250.1, forward strand.
AGCAAGCCGGAAGAGAAGAAAAACGAGTGAAGCTTTCGCGGCCGGCCGATCGCGCGGACTACTTCTTCTTTGCCAGTTCCTTTTCGAGCTTCTTCGGATCATCGATGATCGTGAAGAGGCGATCCATCTTCGTCATCTTCAGAACCGAGAGAATCTCCGGCGCGATCTTGTAAAGAATCAATCGCATCTTGCGCCGCTTGAACTCGTTGTGCAATTCGATACACATACCGAGCCCGGTTGAGTTGAGGAAGGTCACATCGCCGAAGTGAAGCACCGTCACGCGGGGCGGGGCGGGCAGTTTCTCCAGATCATCCCGGATCGTCTGGGCGATGATCGGCGCCTCGCGCTGGCCGATGCTCGGCCCGACGAGTTTGACCATCAGCACGCCTTCGGCAAACTTGCTGCGGGCAAAGACGGATTCACCGGTACCGGTTGCGGACGAGTCGGACATGCGATCCCCCTCCTGGGTGAGTGGCATTGAGCATGATACGGTATCGAATGGCGTTCGTCATTGATCTTTCCCTCAACCGATGGTCATCACGGATACAGTACCCGATATGTTTTCCGCGCTGATTCACAATGCAAAGCTGATCACACTCGCCGGGCCGGAACTCGCCGGACCGAACGAACCACGCCGCGGCGACGCCCTGCGCACGCTGTCGTCAATCGATCGTGGGTACATCGCGGTCGACGATGACGGGCGAATCGCCCGGGTCGAAGCGGGCGATCCGCCCGGGGAAGTCCAGGCGCCGAAGGTCATCGACGCCCGGGGCCGGGTCGTTTTTCCGGCGTTCGTCGATTGTCACACCCATGCCTGCTGGGCCGGCGATCGGTACGATGAATTCGAGCAGCGGCTGGCCGGCGTGAGCTATCTCGATATTCTCAGATCGGGCGGGGGGATCATGGCGACGGTGCGCGCGGTCCGCCACGCGAGTGAGGATGAACTGCTCGAGCTGCTCCGCATCCGTACCCGCCGCATGATCGCCCTCGGCACCGGCGCGTGCGAGATCAAGTCCGGCTACGGCCTGGACACCGACACCGAGCTCAAAATGCTGCGGGCCATCGATCGCCTCCGCCGGGAAAGTCCGCTCTTGATCTCGCCCACATTTCTGGGCGCGCACGCCATCGATCCCGATCAGTCGGATTTCGTCCACAGGACGATCAACGAAACGCTGCCCGCGGTCGCGCAGGCGTTTCCCGGCATCACCTGCGATGCGTACTGCGAGGAAAGCGCGTGGTCACTCGAAGAGACCCGCCGTCTGTTTGAGGCCGCGCGGGCCCACGATCTTCCCTTGCGCGTTCACGCCGATCAATTCAACGCCCTCGGCATGACCGCGCTGGCGGTCGAGATGAATGCCGTCAGTGTCGATCATCTCGAAGCGACCGTTCCGAAGGACCTGGAGCTGCTGGCCCGCAGCAACACGTTCGGCGTCGCGCTGCCCTGCTCGGGTTTCCAGCTTGATGACCGGTACGCGCCGGCCCGGGCGTTTCTGGATGCCGGCGGCGCGCTGGCGATCGCCAGCAACTACAACCCGGGTTCCGCCCCCACGCCGTCACTGCCTTTTACGATCGCGCTCGCCTGCCGAAAACTGAAGCTGAGCGTCGCCGAAGCGCTCACCGCCACCACCCACAACGCGGCGTGCCTGCTGGGCATTCAGAACGAAGTGGGATCGATCCAGCCCGGCCGGCGGGCTAACCTGCAGATGTGGGACTTCACCGACGAGCGGGAACTGCCCTATGAATTCGCGACCCCCGGCCCGCTCTGGACGATGCTGAACGGCCGCATCGTCCACGAACGCCGAGACCTTCCGGCATGACACGCAACGTGTTCTCGGCTCTGGCTGGTGGCCGCACGGGAGCCGCCGCGGACGGCCTTCGGCAGAGCGCCCCGTTGACGAAGCGCAATCAGTCCCTACCATCCTCCCATGGTCGTCTCCGCCGCAAGAGATATTGAAAACGCGACCGCCGCCGCCCAATGCGTTGTTCGCACCCACGAGCGGCTGGTGGAGTTTCTCCGCGCGGGCCAGACGCTGGCCCAGGTCGACCGGTTCGTCGCGGAAACGCTCTCCGACCTCAACTGCAAAAGCGCGTTCCTGCGGTACAAGATTCCCGGCCACCCCCCCTTTCCGAGCCATTCGTGTCTCTCGGTCAACGAGTGCATCGTTCACGGCACGCATCTCATGAGCGATCATCCGCTCGAGCCGGGCGACTTGTTCTCGATCGACATCGGCGTGAGCCACGACGGCTGGATCGGCGATGCCGCCTGGACCTATGCGATCGAAGCGGCGGACGAGACGGGGCTCAAGCTGATGGAGTGCGGCCGCGAATCGCTCCGGCGCGGCATCGAGGCCATGCAGCCGGGCCAGCCCCTCTCCGACTGGGCCCGGGCCGTGCAGCATTGTGTGGAAAAGGAGTACGGTTTTCTGCTGGTGCGCGGTCTGGGGGGGCACGGCTACGGTCGCAAACTCCACGGCCCGCCATTTATCTCCAACGTTCTGCCGCGCTATCCCGGCGAGTGGCCGGATGCGTCAAAGCGGTTTGAGCCGGGCATGCTCATTGCTGTGGAACCGATGATCGCCGTCAGCACGGCGTCGATCACCAGCAACTCGCGCGAGTGGCCGATCTTCACCGCCGACGGATCGATCAGCGTCCACTACGAAGCGGATGTGCTCATCACCGAAGAGGGGCCGCGCGACCTGACCGAAGGCATGTCGGATCTGCCCGACATCGTCGGCTGAGCGGCAGCACGGAGGCACGGAGGCACGGAGGCACGGAGGCACGGAGGCACGGAGGCACGGAGGCACGGAGGCACGCAGGATGGTACTTCGGGCGAACCTGGGCCAGAGTCCGGCGCCCCGTCATTCCCGCGGAAGCGGGGACGACACAACCTCTGTCACCCCATCCCTCCGCCACTTCGTCGCTTCGTCGCTTCGTCGCTTCGGACCATACCGCCTCCGCCTCGAACCTCGCCGAACTGATACCGCTACACCAGCCCCTGTGACTTCATCGCTTCCGCGACGCGCAGAAAACCGGCGATGTTCGCGCCATCCACGTACGTATCCTTCACTTCGTAAGCCGCCGCCGCTTCGGTGCAGCGATCGTGAATCGTGCGCATGATCGATTTCAGGCGTTCATCGACATCCTCGCGTGACCAATGCTGACGTTGGCTGTTCTGTGCCATCTCCAGTCCCGAAACCGCGACGCCCCCGGCGTTCGCCGCCTTCGCCGGTCCGACGATCACCTCGGACTCGCGCACCCGTTCCATGGCCTCGGCATCGAGCGGCATGTTCGCGCCCTCCGCGATCAGCTTCACCCCGCTTTCAAGCATCGCGTTTGCTTCTGCTTTCCCAACTTCGTTCTGGGTTGCGCACGGAAACACGCCGTCCGCTTCGATCGACCAGAACCCGGAGGTCCCGTCACTTCCTTTGTCATGTTTCCCAAATTCAATGTCGCCATCGTCGGCGGCGAAAGCTTCCAGCGATTCACGTTGCTCGTTCTTCACGTGCATGATCGCTTCGAGCTGTTCCATCGTCAGCCCGTCTTCGGCGACGATGTAACCGCTCGAATCGGACATGGCGATCACTTTGGCTTCCATCTCGATCAACTTCCTGACGGCGTACTGCGAAACGTTACCCGCCCCGGAGACGAGGCACCGTTTTCCTTTGAATGTATCACCCTGATCTTCCAGCATGGTGGCGGCGAAGTAAATGAGTCCGTAACCGGTCGCTTCCGGCCGCAGTTTGCTTCCGCCCCAACCGTCTCCCTTGCCGGTGATCACGCCGTCGAACCGATTGCTGAGCCTTTTGTACTGGCCGAAGAGGTAACCGATCTCGCGGGGGCCGACGTTGATGTCGCCCGCCGGCACGTCCGTATCCGCGCCGACATGCCGGTAGAGCTCGCTCATGAAACTCTGGCAGAAGCGCATGATCTCGTGATCGCTGAGTCCTTTGGGATCGAGGTCGCAGCCGCCCTTGCCGCCCCCGAGCGGCAGCATGGTCAGTGCGTTCTTGAAGGTCTGCTCGAAGCCGAGAAACTTGAGCACGCTCAGGTTCACCGACGGGTGGAACCGCAGGCCGCCCTTGTACGGCCCGAGCGCGCTGGAGAACTGCACCCGCCAGCCGCGGTTGATCTGGAACTCACCCGAATCATCCTGCCAGGGCACGCGGAACTGGATCACGCGTTCCGGTTCGGCCAGCCGCTCGAAGATGCGCAGTTCGCGCAGATCCTCCCGCTTCGCCAGTACGGGATGGATGGACCGCAACACGCCCCGCACCGCCTGCAGAAACTCCGGTTCATGCGGATTGCGCTCCTCCACCGCATCGAGCAGGAGAGAAGCGATTCTTTCACCTTCACTGGTGCGGCTTGCCGTCTTGCTCATGCGGAACGTCCTCTCACGGGCTTAAGGTCAACGTACTTAAACCGGCAGCGAAATCATGATGGATCATATTCCGCCGGTGAACCGTAGCCGCCGCCGCCGGGGGTTTCGATGATCAGCCGGTCGCCGGATTCAGCTTCGCACTGATCGATCGGCTGCAGCGCACGATCGTCGCCATTCTTTCGCACGAGGCGTTGCCGGCCGCACGCGCCGGGTTTGCCGCCATCGAGACCGTACGGCTCTTCCACGCGATGCTGGGTCAGAAGTGAAATCTCGACCGGTTCGAGAAACTCGATCTCGCGCACCACCCCGTCCCCGCCGCGGCGCCGGCCCGCCCCGCCCGACTCGCGGCGGATTTCATGCCGGTGCAATCGAACGGGATAGCGATGCTCAAGCACTTCGGCGTCGGTCATGCGGGTATTGGTCATATGCGTGTGAACCGCCGAAGCACCGTCGAAATCTTCCCCCGCACCGGCGCCACCGGCAATGGTCTCGTAGTAGCCGAAGTCGTCGTTGCCGAAGAGCAGATTGTTCATGGTGCCCTGACTGCACGCCGCCAGCTCCAGCGCCCGGAGCAGCGTATCCACCAGGCGCTGGCTGGTTTCGGTGTTCCCGCCCACCACGGCCGGAGCGCGGGCCGGATCCTCGCCAAAGCCGGGATTGAGCAGACATTCCGGCAGCGTGATCTCCACCGCGCGGAGGATCCCTTCGTTGAGCGGCAGCCGTTCACCGATGAGCAGGCGCAGGACGTAGAGCACCGCGCTGCGCACAATCGCCGGCGTTGCGTTCAGGTTTCCGGCGTGACGCGGTGACGTGCCGGAGAAATCGATCACCGCCTGATCACCCTCGATCCGGATCGCCACGTGCAGTTCCGATCCATCATCCAGCTTCTCCATGGCCCGGCGCTCACCGTCGTCCAGCTCCGTAAGCGCTTCCCGCATCAGCCGCTCGGCGCGATCCGCCAGCGCGGCGAGCTGGGCGCGAATCTCATCCCGACCGTGCTGATCCACCAGTTCGCGCAGGGCGGTCGCGCCGCGATGGTTGGCCGCCACGGCGGCCCGCAGATCGGCGAGGTTCTCCTTCACCGAACGGGATGGATGCGGCGCCTC
>SKZB01000211.1 GCA_007127615.1 Phycisphaerales bacterium
GCAATCTTCGAGAGCAGATCGGCCGAGCGCGTGTTCGTCCCCGCCAGTCCGGACAGTGCTTCGCGAAACCCGCCCAGCGTCTCGGTCATCTGCTGTGACGCCTGGCCGTTCTGATCGAGTTGCTGCTGAAGCAGTCCGAGCACCTCCGTGTGGTGATCCGAAGCATTGCTCATGCGCTGCAGGGTCGAGGTCAGATTGTCTTCGCGGGACTTGACCTGCGTGAGATGATCCGTGAGGACTTCGAGAAGCCGCGCATTCTGCCGGTTGATCTCCGGCAGCGCATCGAGCGTTTCCGGAAGCCGGTCCATCAATTCCACCAGCCGCTCGGTGCGCTGGGACTGCGAATCCAGATGATCGCCGATCTTTCGCACCAGCCCCAGGATCTCATCGTACCCGCGCTGCAGTTCCGCCAGATTGCGCGACTTCGGCGGCCGGGCTTCGACCAGCTCCGCACGCGGGGGATCGCTGACCGAACCGTTGTTCGCAGCGCGATCCTCATCGCTTTCCGGCGGCGAGTGCAAATCGACCGCGACGGGGTTCTCGCGCCGCGCGAAAAGGCGTTTCAGTCCATTCATGATCGGCATCGTCAGAATCCTTTCCGTTTCGAGCCGGTGTTTCTGGCCGGTTTGACCGGGCGTTCACCACGGCGCTTCAGCGCACGGGTGTCTCAGAGTTGCTTCACACTGTACGATTGCCCCCATGCGCGGGTCAATGCCTCTGACACTCCGGTTGGCTTTTCTCAGCATTTTTCTGCTGCTTTCCGGCTGTGCGGAGTCCTCGGAACCCGAAGAACGGCCATCGGACGCGACGGAACGGCGCATCGTTTCGTTCAGCCCGGCGATCAGCCGTACCCTGGTTGACTTCGGCCTGATGCGTGAGATCGTCGGCCGCACGCCGTACTGTGAGGCCCTGCCGGGCGACATTCCCGTGGCCGGGGATCTGCTCAATGTGGATTACGAGCGTCTGATCCGCCTGCGTCCGACGCATCTGCTGATCCAGCCGCCGGCGGCGACGGGGGTGCAGCCGCGACTGCTCCAACTGGCCGAACGGCACGGCTGGGTCATCGGGCAGTGGCCGCTGAACGATGTGGCCGATGTCCTCTCGCTGGTGGATGATCTTCCGGCCCTGCTCACTTCGCCCCGGGATACCTTCGAAGATGACCCGGGGAGATTCGAGGCACGGGCTGCGGAACTGGAGCGCGAGATCGCCCGCCTGCTTCAGCAGGCGGCGGAGGAGGCCTGGGTCGGAACCACGCTCTTTCTGATCGGCACCGAGCCGATCACGGCGATCGGAACCGGAACCTTTCTCCACGAGATCTGGACCTCGCTCGGCGGCGTGAACCTGATCGATCGTAAGGACTATCCTCAGCTCACCCTCGAAACCCTGACCCGCCGTGCGCCGGAGGCCATCATCTTCGTTCGGCCGGGCGTGAGCCCGGCGACCGACCCGCACCGTCTTTTGGGTCCGATCGCGCGGTCTGATCTGCCCGCCCTCAGGCATGACCGCGTTGCCATCCTCCGCCACGAAGATGCCATGCTGCCGTCCACCGGACTGATTGAAGTCGCGGAAGAGCTGCGCGCGATCATGGCGCGGTTTCGCAAGATCGATCGTGATTCAACATACGAGCGTGGGGAGACCGGCGCGGAATGAGCGAACGGCGGCGCATGATCTCGGTGGTCGGTCTGGCGGTGCTCGTCACCGCGCTCGCGGTGCTCAGACTGTTGATCGACCGTGATCCGGCGGGCGGGCTGGGGCTCGCCTGGCCGGAATCGAGTTATGCCGAGTTTCGGGTGAACTCGATCCTCGTCGCCGCCATCATCGGGGTTGCGCTGGCGGTTTCCGGCGTGCTCCTGCAGGCGCTCCTGCGCAATCCGCTCGCCTCGCCCTTCATCCTCGGGCTCTCGAGCGGCGCCGGGCTGGGCGTCATGGTTGCGATGTATCTGGCCTATACGTTCGCGTCGATGGAGTTTCTCGTCGGCCGAACCAACGCATTTCCCGCCCTGCTCGGCGCGCTGACGGTTCTGGCGATTGTGTACGGGCTCGGGCACCGGCGCGGACTGCTCGATCCGCTCTCGTTGGTTCTCATCGGTGTGGTGATCTCCGCGATCTGCGGCGCGTTGATTCTGTTCTTTCAGCGGCTCGTGCCGGCCGGCCTGCGCGGCGACTTCATGGTCTGGATGATGGGTCACATCCCGCAGGGGATCGATCGCGGCACGATGATTCTCTTCGGCGCGATGGCGGGGCTGGGCGTGTTTCTGGCGATGAGCATGGGACGGGCGATGGATGCCGCCACGCTCGGCGAGGACGAAGCGCGTTCCGTCGGGTTGTCGGTCGGGCCGCTGCGGCTGGGACTGTTCGTCCTGGCCGGAACGTTGACCGCCGCGTCGGTCGCGATCGCGGGTCCGATTGCGTTCGTGGGATTGATTTCGCCGCACGCCGCGCGGCTGCTCATCGGCCCGCGCCATACCCTGCTCGTTCCCGCTTCGGCCCTGGTCGGCGCCGCGCTGCTGATCGGCGCGGACTGCGCGAGCCAGGTCTTTGATGTCGGAACCGGACCGATGCCGGTCGGTGTGTTTACCGCCCTGATCGGAGGTCCGGCGTTCATCTGGCTGCTGAAGACCGGAAGGGGGCAGGCATGAAACGCATGCAAGGCACGCAAAGCATGCGTGGCATGAAGCGGCGAGGCCCGCCGATTCCGAAGGCCCCGCTGAGCGTGCACGGCTTGAGTTTCACCTACGGCGAACTCCGCGCTTTGCGCGACATTACCGTCACCGCCACCCCCGGCTGCGTGACCGCCGTGCTCGGCCCCAACGCGGCGGGCAAATCCACCCTGCTGCGCTGCATCATCGGGGTTGAAAAGCCGGAAGGAGGCGAAGTCCGGCTCGGCGATCGCGCGGTGCGATCGATGCATCCTCAGGACCGTGCGGCGCGACTGGCGTACGTGCCGCAGCGCTCGACCGTCGCCGCCTCCTTTACCGTGCGCCAGGTGATCGAACTCGGCCGGTACGCCCTGCCGCCGGACCCGGCCCGCATCGATCACGCCATCGAGTCATGCGACCTGGCGGACCTGGTCGATCGGCCGTACCCCGCGCTTTCCGTCGGGCAGCAGCAGCGGGTCACGCTCGCCCGCGCGCTGGCGCAGCACGCACCGGGCGGCGTGATTATCCTCGATGAACCGACTTCCGCGATGGACTACCGGCACGTCGATCAGGCCATGCGTCTGATCAGGCAATGCGCCGATCGGGGCGCGACCGTTCTGATCGCCATGCACGATCTCGGATTGGCGGCGGACCTGGCCCACGAAGCGTGGCTGCTGGATGAAGGTTCGCTCATCGCTTCCGGCGCGACGTGTGACGTTCTGAACGCCGAACGCTTGCGCGCGGTATTCGGCCTTCCCTTCCGCTGGCTGAACGAAGACGGCCGAACGTGGCTGGTGCCCGATCGGCACGGCGGCTCGTCGTGATCGGTGCTGGTGTCAACTCATGAGGCGCGGGGCGTCAGTTCCGTGCGGTTGAGCCGGGCGTAGAGGTCGCACCGCTCGAGCAGTTTCTCGTGGGTGCCCTGGTCGACCACCCGGCCGGCATCCATGACGACGATGCGATCGGCGTTGAGGACCGTTGACAACCGGTGCGCGATCACCAGAGAGGTTCGGCCGACACAGAACTCCTGAATCGCGGCATTGATATGCTCTTCCGATTCGGCGTCGATCTGGCTGGTCGCTTCGTCAAGAATCAGAATGGCCGGATCACGCAGAATCGCCCGCGCGATGGCCAGACGCTGACGCTGCCCGCCGGAAAGCGACGCGCCCTGCTCCAGTAGATGGGCGTCGTAGCCACCGGGGATCTGTTGAATAAAGGTATCGGCATGGGCGCGTCGGGCGGCGATCTCGATCTGTTCGCGGGTGGCGCTCCCCACGCCGAAGGCGATGTTCTCCCCGATCGTACCGCGGAACATCACGGTTTCCTGCGTCACCACGCCGATCTGTTCCCGCAGACTGCGGATAGTGACGGTGGCGATGTCGATGCCGTCGATTTCAATCGTGCCCGAATCGGGCTGAAGCAGTCGCGGCAGAAGACTCAACAGCGTCGTCTTGCCCGAGCCGTTGGGCCCGACGATGGCGATGCGCTCACCGTGCCGCACTTTCAGGGAGACCTGGTCGAGCGCGCGGCGCTCGGCGCCGGGGTACTTCAGCGTGACACCCTTGAACTCCAGCGAGTTCGCGTGACGCGGCAGGGAGCGCGGGTTGGTCGAACGGCGTTCTTCCGGATCGTCGCCGAGAATCTCCAGCAAGCGCCCGGCCGGAGCGGAAGCGGCCTGCAGTTCGTTGACCAGCCCGGCGAGCGGGCGGAGCGATGCCCCGGCCACACCGAGGGAGGCGAGCGCGAGAATGAACCGATCGAATTGAAGCGATCCGGCCAGAATCTGCTGCGCCGCCAGCAGCGCGAGCCCGCCGATGGCGAAGATCGCCAGTGTTTCCACGATCGGTCCCGCCGCGGCGGTCGCGGTGCGGACGCGCAGCTCCTGATGCACCACGTCACGATTCTGCTCGGCGAAGCGCTCGATCGCGCGGTCTTCCGCCGTATTGGCCTTGACCGCCCGCAATCCCTGCAGGGTTTCGCTCGCGGTGCGGAGCAGGTCTTCCTGCGCCTGGAGCGCCCGGCGTGAGCCGCGGCGGATGCGCTTGCCGAGTTTTCGAAGCACGATCGCCAGCACCGGCAGCACGATGATCGCGGAGATCGTCAGCCCGAAATCGATGATCAGCGCCGCGGTGAAGGCGGCCAGCCCCTTGGACAGTTGCGCCACCGCCTTGCTGGTCAGCGTGACGAAACCCTTGAGCAGTTCCGCCGTATCGCGCACGGTGCGCGCGACCAGTTGCGACGGGCCGCGTTCCATCACGCGCACCAGGGGCAGGCGCACGATCGTCGCAAAAGTATCGAGGCGGATGTCCGCCACGGTCCGGGTCGCCACCGTGCGGCTGAGGTACTGGTGCATGAAGTTCATGGTGGCGCCGAGGGCCGTCAACCCCGCGACGATCGCCAGCAGCAGCGCCACGCTCGGAAACGGCTCCACCGGTAATCGTTCGACGAGCCACCACGGCACGGCGATCAGGGGTGAGTCGGCATTGTGTTCCTGCGCCAGGGCGCGAAGCGAGCGACCCTCGCCCTCATGGAGAATCACGCGCATCATCGGCGCGAGCGTGACCAGCCCCACGCCGAGACTCATCGCCGACAGGAACGCGAACACGATCGCCCACGTGAGGGTGCTGCGATAGACCGCCATGCGTTTTGCAAAGTGCCAGAATGAACTCATTGGGACGTTTCGGTGAATGGCGACGAAAAAAAGACCGTCCGGCGGCCACCAGTGTACGTCGGCGGGATCGGTTCCGCCGCCTTCGATGTGGGAAAGGCGGGGCCGGCGCTTCGGGCGGTTGGCGCGGCGGAATCGCGTAAGATGCCCGCCCCATGAACACCGAGCCGGCGACAACGAGCCGCCCCACGCCACTGACCGCGCTGTTCTGGCTGACGTTTCTTGCGTCGATCAGCACCGGCGTCCTCTGGAGCGGGATCAGCTTCATCGCCAAGCACGACTACGACTATTCGCCGACGGCGAATTTCCTGCTGTATTTCGTCACCGCCGTGGTGTACATCCTCGTGGCGTTCAGCTCCGGGCGCATGACGCGCGGTCTGGAGCGTTTTCTTTCGCCCCGCGGCATCCTGACGCTGATCCTGCTCGGGCAGGTGATGCTCAGCCCGCTACCGGTGGTTTTTTCCGGTTCGTGGACGATCTGGGTGACCGCCGCGGCAACGAGCGCGGCCGGGGCGCTGCTCTGGCCGATCGTGGAGAGCTATCTCTCCGCCGGCCGGCATGGGCGCGAGATGCGTTCCGCCATGGGCTGGTGGAACATCAGTTGGACCGGCGCGGTGGCGGTGTCACTGGTCGGCATGGCGCCGCTGATCGGACAGGAAGACGCCACGCTCGCCCGGTACGCCCTGGTGGCACTCTCCCCGATCAGCCTGCTGGCGATGCTCGCCCTGCCGTGGTTTTCCCGCACCCCCGGCGGGCACGATGAAGCAACGTGGCAACAGTCGATCACGGTGGAGTATCCCTATCTGCTGCGCTCGGTTCGGATTCTGCTGCCGCTGGGGTACGTGCTGATCGGCACGATTTCGCCCCTGCTTCCGTACCGATTCGAAGCGATTGATGTGGCGGCGTCGTTCGAAACACCCGCCGCGGCGACGTGGACCATCGTGCGCGTCTTCGCCATCGCCATCATGTGGCGGATCACGTTCTGGCACGGACGGTGGGGCACATTGCTCTTTGGCGGCGGGGGGATGCTGCTTGGTTTCGTGATGGTCGTGCTTTCGCCGACGATTGAATGGATCATCATCGGTCTGGCGGTCTTTGGCGCCGGGCAGGGCGTGGTGTACTACGCCGCCCTCTACTACGCGATGTCGGTCGGCCGCGCGGAGGTCGATGCGGGCGGCGTGCATGAGTCGCTCATCGGCTTCGGATACGCCATCGGCCCGCTCGCGGCGCTCACCGGCGAGCGCATTCGTCTGCCGGGCGTCGATCCCACGGGAGGTGGCGGCATCGTGACGGTGGTGATGAGCGTCATCGGTATCTCGCTCGTGCCGGCGGTGACGCCGTATCTGCAGGCCCGGCGACGCCGCGCACGTTCGACGGAAGGGGAGAACACTTAGAACGAATGTCGCCTCCGTCCCTCCGTCGCTCCGTCCCTCCGTCGCTTCGTCGCTCATTGCCTTCGTGCCCTCGTGCCTCCGTGCCTTTTCTGAATCCGCGCGGGTCACTTGCGCAGATTCCCGAAGCGCGGAAAAAAGCCGGCTCTCCACTCGTGGAGAGCCGGCCGTTCATGGTGAGGGGTGCGAAAAGCTGGTCTAACGACCGCCGGGAATCACGACGGGCAACTGCCCCAGTTCTCGAGCAGGATCAGAAGATCAAAGACGTTAACGACGCCGTCCTCGTTGAGATCCGCCGGGCAGCCCGGGCAACTGCCCCAGTTTTCAAGCAGTGCGAGCAGGTCGAAGACGTTGACCACGCCGTCGCCATCGAGATCACCGAGGCATGTCGCATCGTCCTCACAGTGACCGCAGAGCTCGCAGGCGTCGTTACAGCAGTCGCCGAGGTCGACGCAACCGGCATCGCACCAGCAGCCACCGGGAGCCTGGTCGCCGCAGATGTCCTGACAGGAATTGCATCCGTCAAGGTCATCGCAGAACTCGCAGACGTCATCACAGCAGTCGCCGTTGCCAAAGCATTCTTCATCGCACCAGCAGCCCGCCGGGGACTGGCCGCCGCAGTTGCCTTCGCAGGTGGGATCGGGTGCGCCCGCGCAACTGATGGTGAGCGTGCCGTTGCCCTGAGCGCCGAAGTTGCCGCCGATACGAATTCGGAGAAAATCCCCCTGGTTCACGCTCAGCGTGAGCTCGGACCGGTTCGAAGCGGGGCAACTGTTGTGGTCACACGCGAGAGCCGTGTCGGGCGAGGTCGGACAGGACCCGGCATAGATTGCCATTTTGGTGTTGTAGTCGCTGTCACATAGGCTGAACGTGAGGTCGCCCGTACAACTGGCGATGTAGGAGAACCAGACGTCGGCCTGAACGTTATTGTCGCTGGTGCCGGGGCAGGATTCACTCGGCCCGTCGGTGGTCGCGGCGACGTTGGTGAATTCCCAACTGCCGTCAGAACTGAGGAAGATCGAGTTGCCGCAGGTGTTGTTCGGCGGCGGCTCGTTCACCCCGAAGATGTTCAGCGCGTAGTTGTTCGCATTCGCGTTGGCCTCAATCGCCGGGAAGATCGTGGACATCGGAAGGACAAATCCCTCCGAGCAGGGCGGGCCGCAGTTACAAATGCCGGTGACGGCATGATTGTCCTGCCGGAAGACCGGTGAGCCGGAAGCGCCCTGGGAGGCGATCACGGACACCGCCATCTCATTGATGCTGCCCGGACAGCCCGGAACGCTGACATTCGGATTGAGAACCTGACCGAAGTCCACCCCCTTGACCTGGCCTTCGGCATGGTGAACCTCGTAGATCTGTGTTCCGGCGGAGACCGGATCGGGATCGAATGTCACGGTTCCGAACTGGCCGGCCGGGTTGCCGTTCAGACGGATGATCATGATGTCGTTCGGGTTATCGACGAGCAGTACCTGCTGCACACCGAAGGAGACCGGTTGCTTGGTTCCGCCGTTCTCACAGGCATCACATTCGAAGTTGAAGGTGACGAACCAGTTTGCGGGGCTTCCGAGATTGCAGTGGGCGTTGGTGATCGCAATATTGGGTTCCGCGATCAGGAAGGCGGTACAGCCGATCGGGTTGAACTGGCCGACGGCGCGGCTGTTCTCAAGCGCAGAGCCGTCGAGACATTCGACGTTGGTTTTGCTGCATGCCGGGCCGCATCCGGATCCGCCGCAGACGGCGCACTGGGTGTTGGCGGCATCCGCGCAGAGGGCGTCCCACTGTGTGTTGCAGCAGAACGGGTCCTGGCCGCAGATCAGGGACTGACATTCGGCGTTGTTGCACCCCGTTCCGCCGTGGGGACTGCAACACGATTGCGCCAGCGCGGCCGGGGAAAATATCAACACCGCGAGCACGGCAATGGCGACAGAAACCTTTCTTATCAATTGACTCGACTCAAACACGGTATTCTCCTCACGATGGGCTGAATTGGCCTATAGGTCCGACCGATATCACGGATCACGATCGGCGTCTCTTTGCAAACCATGCTCCCCACACCCTCGGCCATCCCCTCGGATCCTGGCGTTCGCGATCTTTCGATCCACGTCTGATTCCGGCGATCGCTGACATCGCTTCACCCTCCGAACCTCCATCCACGGCCGGTTCGGACCAGAACTGACTTCGGTCGCGAAACGGGGTCATTTCCTCTTGAATAACTCAAGAGAGCATATCGCGCACCTGGCATGCCTCCAAATGTCAACCGGAAAAATCTCCAATTCAGCGGGTGGCGTCCCCGAAGGACGCTGAGCATGACCCGTCGCCTCCGGCTTCAACCTCGACCCCGAACAGTGAGCAAATGCGGAGACCCTCCGAGAGGAAATATGCTCCGGCATCCTGGACGGTGGGGGGACGGTGGGGGAATGAATCCGTCGAATCAGTGCCCCTCCCGAACGTTCCGGACGCTTCTTCAAAATGCAGAGGTCCCACGGGCTCAGTCTTCGAGCCGTTCAAAGACGTGGACCACGCCATCGTTTTTTTCAGATCGGCGGGAAGGCACTCCACGGGTGCGGCATGGGCGCCCGAGCCGTTCCATTCAACATCAAAGCAGACGAAGAAGCGCGCCGAACGTTTGAAGCATCGATCGCTGGCGCCAAAGCACAATCCGTCGGCGGAGAAGCCGCCCGCCACTTCCCGCAGCGCGGCACGACGGTCATGAAGTGGATGACGCCGCAAGACAAGACACAAAGTCCCGCGGCGAAGTCGGCGCACGAGATTCGAGGTCTCCACCGAAGGTGTACCTCAACGTTTCTGCCCGGGGTTATGCGAATCAGCTTGGATCACGACCGACCCGGCACCAAGCCACTGACCCGGTGCAGATGTGCTTCATGGCGTTTCCCCGACCGTGACGACCCATCGATGTGTGTTGATAGAATGACATCGATAGCAGGAAA
>SKZB01000048.1 GCA_007127615.1 Phycisphaerales bacterium
AGCTTTTCCATCAGCCCGCGCGATACCAAGTCGCGCGTGTACTCCCTTGAGGCCTCCGTCGCGGCCGGCGGGGCAAAGACCTACACGCTGCGCCTCAAGAACACGGCGGAGAGCGGCGTCACGCCGAAAGTGCACCTCTACCAGATCAGCACGGGCTGGGCGTACTTTGACGGTGCGGATCCGAACTACACCCTCGGCCGCCCCGCCGACGCCGATACGGTCATGGCCGTCGGTGCGTGGGCGCACCGCATGGAATGGGTCAATTTCCTCGGCGATCCGTTCGACATCAACTGGCCGGTCGCTTCGCCGGCCTGGTTCACCAGTCGCGGTCCGCGCGTCGACGGCGTCCTCAAGCCGGAAATCGTCGCCCCCGGCGCGATGATGATCTCGCTGCGCGACGGTGAGTTCGCCAACAACGAATCGCGCGTCATCTCCAGCGACGGCAGCAAGGACGGCTCCGGGCCGGCGGAATACTACATCGCGGCGGGCACCAGCATGGCTTCCCCGCTGGCGGCAGCGGCGGCGGCGCTCGTCCTGGAACGTCAACCGGATTTGACCGCCGAATTGTTGCGCAGTCGTCTCATGGAAACTGCCTCGGAAGCCGCTTCACCAAACCCGCACGTCGGTCACGGCCTGATCAATGTGGTCGACGCCTCCGGTGTCACGCTCGCCGATCTCAATCAGGACGGCGTGGTCGATGTCCTCGATCTGCTGATTCTGCTGGAAAACTGGGGATCGTGCGCTCCGGAGGCCACATGCCCGGGCGATGTGACCGGAACCGGCGAGGTGGAAATCTTTGACCTGCTCGAACTGCTGGAAAACTGGTCGTGAGCGCTCGACATCGTCCCGGCTCACGCCGCGATACTGTCGGGCGTGATTTGGGCCGGCGGCATCCAGACCCGACAGACCTCGATGCCATCCGCGTTGGTACGTGTTCCGTGCGAGGTCGCGTCGAGCAGCCAGATTTCCTCGTTGACGAGATACCGGAACTGATGTTCGCCCGGCCCGGGACGGAGTGACAGACGCCAGCACTCCTCGTTGACGCGTTCCATCGGAAACCGCTGCTCGTGCCACCCACTGAAGACGCCAACGACATCAACGCGGTGCGCGCCGGGAATGCAGATGAGGAAGGTCAGGACGCCGTCATCGCCGAGTTCCAGCATGGTGGATCCACTTCAAAAAGAATGTTCAATTGAGAGCAGTCACAAGAGGACTTAGGATCCAGTCGGGAAAGTCTGTCCCGGAGATAAGCCCGCCATCCTCACCATCAAGCACATTCTTCGGCTGTCCACCTCTCAGCTTTCGTATCACCGGCTCATTCACTTGAGTCGCGGCGGCGGGATTCTCATGGTGCTGGTCGGCCTGTTCGGGTCGTGCCTTCTGGACCGTACGGCCCCGGCGGATGAGGCCGCGGAATCTCTCCGGCCGATGGCGCCGCGGGGCGGGGTGATGATGGTGCCGCTGCCGCCTCGTGATGGCAATGCCCCGTGGCCGGCCGAATTGACCCTCACGTTGAACGATGACCGGCAGCTCACCGGACCGATCGGCTGGATCACGCCGCAGACCCACCCTGAACCGATCCGCTGGACCCGCGATCCGCGTCACCTGTCGATCCGCGCCATCCGCCCGGACGACCGCGCTCACCCCGGAAGGCCCGGCCAGGCGGTCCTTCTGGTGGAGCTCCCGCCGGATGGGGACGGCCCGCTCCACCTCGGGGGGCGAACGCTCAGGCCCATCTGGGTGGATTTGCCGGAACGTCCTGACGCAGACGGCGATGGCGGGCCGCCCCATCTTGAACGCCTCCGGCGCGATGACCGCCCCGATCCCGATTCACCCTTTGAGTACTGGCGGTGGGTTCTGCTGGCCGAGCGTCTCGAGCGACGGCCTCCCCCGCCGCCCGGGTCGACGGTTCGCCACGACCTCGACCGCGCCGACGGAGAGGTCGTCTCCCTCCTGGCCCGGCATTATGCGGACCTCTGGCGCGCGGGCATTCACCGTGTCGAACGACAGCGCGGGGATCTCGGCTCGCTGCTGCGTGACCGCCTGACGTGGACCGGCGATGCGAATTCGCGCCGCATCGCGCTCTGGGTTGCGGATCCGGCCGAAACCAGCCGCCTGCTCAACCTGCTCCTGCGCCGGGATCGACCGATCGAGCGCCTCATGGACGAGGTACAGGACTGGTCCGATGCGCAGGATCAGATCATCATCCGAATCGAGTACGAAACCGCCACGGAAGTCGGCCTCGCGATTCTGAATCCGGCTTTTCGGCGCGCCGTCGCGTTCCTGCGATGGGATCGACCGAATGAGATTCCGCTCGCCGTCGAACTGCCTCCGGGCTCACTGACGCAGACCCGGATCGACCGACCGGCGGGTGAGTTGCGTCCCCCCTCGATTCCCGGCCAGCGGGTGCGCCCCGCCGCCCGTCCCGATGAGTTGATCATCTCGATCGGCGACCGGACGCATACCTCCACCATCGGTCCCCGCGCCATCGCCGTCCACCCGCCGGGATTCGTCTTCCCGACTTTGCGCGAGCCATTTTCACTCTACGCGATCCAGCGGGGGCTTCCGGCCGAGGTGCCGCCGCACCGGGATCTGCTCGCCCAGGTTCGTCGCCGTGAGGGCCGCTGGGAACTCTACGTTGAATGCCGACGACCGCTCGAAGACGCTCAACGCGATCGCGGTCCGGCGGAGCCCGATCGTGCATTCGCCTCCGACCGTCCGTCCGCCCACGCCGTCGAAGCATTGCGCGGGCAGGAGTCCTTCGTGCTCTGGATCGGCGATGCTTCCGACCTCGATCGGCCGCGGATCGTACTGACGGTCCCGGAGACCGGCGCCCACGAAATCCTCGTCGGCCGTGACGTAGAGGGCGAGCTGGAGATACATCGCCGCCGGTACGAGGATCGCTGGATCGCGCGCGTGGTTCTGCCCGACGACTGGCTCGATCTTCTGATCGATCAGACCACTTCCCTTGCGTTGCTGCGCACCTTTGCCGGCCGCGACGCCATCGCGACGACGCCCGGACAACGCCTGCCGTGGACCGACCCGGTCCGGCGCGTCCACACCGTCCCGCTGGACCTGACCGGCTGGTCCGATCTGCCGCTGCGGTAGGCGCCCGCTCATGCGGCCGGGGGCTCGCTGAGCAGCGCCCGCAACGTGCCGAGGACCACCACCGCCGCCGTCTCGATCCGAAGGATCGTCGGTCCCAGCGAAACGCGTTTCGCGCCGGCGGCCTCCGCCCGCTCCACCTCGCCCGGGGTGAATCCACCTTCCGGACCGATCAGGACGTCAATCGCGCTGACAATCACTTCCGGCCCTTCCAGTTCCTTCACGATTGAAGCCATGCCCCCGCCATTCGGGTGCGCAATCAGAACCCGCCCGCCGGGCGAATCCGCCGCCCGCCCAACCACCTCGTCGATCGTGCGCTCCGGCCCGACCCGCGGCAGGTACGCCTGCCGGCTCTGTTTGCACGATTCGACCAGCCAGCGCTGCGCCCGTTCCGCGAACGCGGTCGTCGGCTTGACGATCCGCCGTTCGGTTCGCAGCGGCGAGAACGAGTCCAGACCGAGCTGGGCGGCCATCGTGAGGAGCGTTGACTGGCGATCGCCCTTCGGCAGCGCGCACGCCAGATGAATCGCCGGGCGCAGAGGCTTGGCTTGCGTCACCGACCGAATGCCCAGGGTCGCCCGGCGACCGGGCGTTTCGACACCCTCGACCGTGGCGAGCGCCACCCGCCCGCATCCGTCGAAAAGACGCAGCGCATCACCCTCCGCGAGACGCCGCGCCCCGAATGCGTGCCGGGCCTCCCGGCCGGAGAGGATCACGCGCGACTCCGGTTCGGGAAGATCCGGCCAGTAAAACCACGCTTCGGACATGAAAAATCGCCCACTCCGGTCTGGAGAACCATCACACGTTCAGGTAGACATCGTACCGCACCAGCTTGCCGCGAATGTCGTGGCTCGGCTCCGGGACCAGAGGCGGCGCGTGGTCCGGCCGCTTGACCACCACGCGCTGCCGCGCCACCTGCCGCGCCAGGGCCACCAGATCCGCCGCGTCCGGATCATCGCCCGCGAGCGCGCGGATGATCTGAATTGACTTGCGCGGCAGCGCGGAAACGCGGCGCTTCGGCGGGAACATCGGATCGACGTACACGGCGTCCGGCCGGGGATCGAGCGCGGGCAGAACTTCCCTCGCGTCCCCCCGAACAGGGGTCATCCGGCCCGGATCAAGCCGCGCCCCCAGTCGCGCCACCGCATCGTCCAGCATCGCCGCCAGAACCGGCTGCCGCTCGACCACACGAACGTCGAAACCCATGAGGGCAAGCCGCAGCGCATCCTCACCCAGTCCGCCCGTGGCGTCGATGACCGATTGCACCGAACGGCCGAGCGCACGACCGAGCAACTGTTTCTTCGATCGCTCCGGTGAGTGGGAAGCAAACCACGATTCGGGCGCGCGCAGCATGAGGCCGCGGCCGGGTCGATCCTCCGGTTCGGCCAGCTCCAGCCCTTCCGGTTGCACGCGCAACTGCAGCGCGTCCGCCGGCAGGTCCTTCTCGGGCCGGCACGGAAGACCGAGCGACGCCGCCAGCCGCTCCGCATGCTCGCGCCAGACCGGCGCGCGCAGAAACGTGGTGACCACCACCGATTTTCCCGGGACCGCTTCCGCCATCCATGCAGCGTAACCGCCGCCCGGCGCGGTGTCGCACCCGTCTGACCGTCCGCCGTTGATTGAATCACCCCGAGCTGAACCGGAATCAGCGGCCTTCGCGCAGGCGTTCGCCCAGCCAGTCGCTCAGTTCCTCGGCCGCCTTGATCTTGCCGATGACCGATTCCACGTCGTATTCCAGTCGAAAGAACTCGACCGACTCTTCGTTGAGAATCGCGTAGCTCGCGCGCGGATCGAGATCGCGCGGCTGGCCGACCGAACCGGGATTGATGATGACCTTCTCGTCATCGCGGAACTTGTACTTGCCGTCCACATCGCCCGGCGGGTAGAAATCCGGCTCATCGGTAAAGACGCCCGGCACGTGCGTGTGGCCGACCATACACCGCGTTTCGATCCGATCGAAGATCTGCTGCATCTTCACCGGTGAGTTGATCGCATCCTCCGGGAAGAGGTACTCGTTGATCGGCCGGCGCGGCGTGCCGTGCACGCACAGATAGCCATGATCCATCACCCGGACCTTCAGGCGGCCGAGAAACTCCCACCGCGTGGTCGCCTTGACCTTGTCCTGCTCCGCCTCGAACTGGGCGCGGGTCCAGTAGGCGGCCTGCTCCGCGGCGACGTTGAAGTTGGTCGGTTCGTAGAGGACGCCGAAGTCGTGATTGCCGAGGAGCGACCATTCGCACTTCTCCGCGACGAGATCGACGCATTCGACCGGGTTCGGCCCGTAGCCCAGCACATCGCCGAGACAGATGATCCGATCGGCCTGCTGAGCCTCAATATGGTCAAGAACGACCTGAAGGGCCTCCAGATTGGCGTGGATGTCACTGATAATCGCGGTGCGCACGGCGTTCGGTCTCGGTCGTTCGGGGGTAATGGCCGTGGATCGGGAGCGGTCAGGTCACGTCCCGGCCACGGACAAGAGCGACGATGCTACCCAAACCGGGCGGATCGAGTCAATCGATCAGCGGGAATGAGGCTCCGAATTGCCTCGCCACCCCGGTGCCCCCGGGGGCGATTCCAGCGACGCGGGAGAGCCGGCGGACCCCCGGCCCGCGATCGCCCTGAAGACCCGGCCCGGAGGGCCCGTCGGTGAACGAACGGCTACGCCGCCGCCGTGCGGTCGGCCGGAGCCGACCGGGCGGTGAGCCGGCCTTCACTGTACGCCATGACGTGCTGCGCGATTTCCGGCAGCGGCGCGACCACCTGCGCCCCGCCACACTCGATTGCTTCCCGCGGCATGCCGAAAACGACACAGGAGGCCTCATCCTGGGCGATCGTGACCGCGCCGGCGTCCCGCATGCTCTTCAGCCCCTGCGCGCCGTCGTTGCCCATCCCGGTAAGGATGATGCCGAGCGCGTTGGAACCGGCGTACCGCGCGGTGCTTTCGAAGAGCACCTCAACCGACGGCCGATGCCGGCAGACGCGCGGGCCGTCCCCGACGCGCACGACGTAACGGGCACCGTCGCGCGCGAGTTTCAGATGCTGATCGCCCGGCGCGAGCAGCGCGAGGCCGGGCACGACCGCGTCGCCGTTGCGCGCCTCGCGCACTTCGATGCGGCAGAGCTGGTTGAGCCGATCCGCAAAGGATGCGGTGAATCCGATCGGCATGTGCTGGGTCATCACGATCCCCGGCACGTTGCGCGGCAGGGGCTGCAACACCGAGCGAATCGCCTCCGTTCCGCCGGTTGACGCGCCGATGGCGATCACCTTGTTCGTGGTTTCAATAAGGGCGTGCGACGCCGAGGATTTCACCGCCGCGGGCGCCGCCTCCGGAACCTGATCAGACTTCTTGAGCTGCGCGTACACCGCGCCGCGGATGAGGTCGCGCAACTGCCGCGAGACATCACCAACCGAATAGGATTCGTTGGGCTTGCTCACGACGTCGATCGCACCGGCTTCGAGGCAGGCGAGCACGGTTTCCTTGCTGCGCGCGGTGAGTGAACTGACCATGATGACCGGCAGCGGGTGATACTTCATCAGGCGCCGCAGAAAGCTGATACCGTCCATCCGCGGCATTTCGATATCCAGCGTGAGTACATCCGGCCGCAGGTTGATGATCTTGTCGCGCGCGACGTAGGGATCGGGCGCCGTGCCGACGACCTGAATGCCGGGCTGCCGGTCCAGCTCCTTGCTGAGCACCTGACGGACGATGGACGAATCGTCCACGATCAGGACGCGGACATCGCGTTGCATCGGTCGGATCTCCTTGCTCTCATCGATCGGTTGATCAGGCGGCCTGCGCGACGGCATCCTTCTGCCAGATAATGCAAAGTGGCTCGAATTCCGCTTCGATCACGCAGGCGATCTGCTGATCGGAGGGGTGGTTGATCACGGGGATTTCATTCACCTCCACCAGCGCGGGCAGGCCGAGCGAGTACGGGCAGTTGTCGCCGCCCAGTTCGAGGATGACCGATCCGCCCACGATATTGGCCAGTTCCTTCAGGGCATCCGCGCCTTCGTTCTCGGGGTTGACCTCTTCCGGTTCCACGCCGAGCAGGCTCGATGCAAATTCACGCAGGAACCCTTCACTGGCGCAAAGGACGACGGTGCCGCCTTCGGGACCGGCGTAGTTGATCTTCGCGACGTGAGTGGTGGCGGCGACGGCGTCCTCGGCGGTGGACTCGGCCGGGT
This sequence comes from Phycisphaerales bacterium, assembly GCA_007127615.1. GTDB lineage: Bacteria > Planctomycetota > Phycisphaerae > Phycisphaerales > SM1A02 > SKZB01. Next base: position 7,294 of record SKZB01000048.1, read on the forward strand.
CCGCCATGACAAACGCGGTGCGCTCCAGCGCGAGAATGGTCAGTTCCATCAGACGTTCTGAGGTGAGTTGGCTCATGCTTTGACTCCGAGGACTTTGTTGATGATTCGGCAGAGATCTTCGGGCTCAAACGGTTTGTGCAGGGTTTTGAGCACCCCCAATGCCTGCATCCGATCGAGCCGTTCGCGGTTGGCTTCGGTGCTGACGACCACGACGGCCGCATCCGAAAGCGTGGGGTGCCGGCGCAGTTCCGTCACGAATTCCTCGCCGTTCATCACCGGCATGTTGAGATCGAGCAGGATGAGATCGATCCAGTTGGCTTCAAGCATTTCGAGCGCTTCTCTGCCGTTGCCCGCCTCGAAGATGCGATCATCGTCCACCCCGGCAAGGCGGACGACCTTCTTGATCGCCATCCGAAGGATCGGTGAGTCATCCACAATGAGTACGTTGCAGTTCATGCGAGCTTTTCCTCATTCTGCTTACCCTGGACGAGTTCCTCGCTGGCCTTGGTCGCCGCGACGGTCTGCGCAATGAATCCTTCGACGACATCGCGCGAAAGGTTGAGTTTGAGTCGGACGTGATCCGCCAACCGGTACTGCAATCCGTCGTGGCCGAGACCGAGCCCGGCCCAGAGACAGATCATGTCGGCGGCGTGCACAATGGAAAACAGATCGTCGTCATCCGAATCGGGCGGCGGCGGCGCGTGGTGAAAGCGGATGGCGGCGACGATGCGGACCGGCAGGCCCCAGCGGACCGCCAGTTCAGCACCGAGCTCGGCGTGATCAAACCCCAGTGCGGCCCGTTCCGCTTCGATGAAGCTGGTCTGCGTATTCAGGTGCTTTGAGACCAGCGTCATGTATTCCGAGCCGTAATGCTTATCGAGCACCAGCTTGCCGACGTCGCGGAGCAGGCCGCAGACGAACGCCAGGTCGGGATCTTCGAATCCGTGGTCGCGGGCGATACATTCCGCCGCGAGTGCGCCGCCCTGCGCGCTGCGCCAGAGCGCGCCGCGGTGCATGCCGTACGCTTCACCCGCATCGAGAAAGAGATCCGCCACCTGCTGCTGAAGCACGATCTGCATGAGATGACGCCGGCCGAGACGTGCGAGACTTTCCTGCAGGTTGAACACCCGATTTCTGGCGCCGTACTGCGCTGAATTGGCGTAGCGCATAATGGTCATGCTGAGCGCGTCGTCGGTCCGGACGATTTCGTGAATCTCGCTGACCTCCACATCCTCGCGATTGAGCATGGACGTGAGCCGGGCGACCGTGCTCGGCAGCACCGGCAGCGATTCACATTGCGAGAGAATGTTGTTCAGAGTGGCCATATCATGCGTTCCGTTGCCTTGTTCCGAATGGTCACACTGCCGTCGGCCATCGAAAGCGCCATGGTGCGGCTGATGGTCGAACCGGTGTCATCGGCGGAGATGAGAATGTTGTTCTTCCAGAAGATCTTTCGAATCAGGGTTCGATTCCGTGATCCGATTTTGAACTGGCCGTTGTCGGACATGACTTCCGCACCCCCGGCGGCGCAGACGATCATGCGTTCTTTCTGCGCCCCGAGTTCGTAGCATTTCTTGAAGAGCAAAGGGATACCGGTATCGCCGAACATCGCCGGATTGTTCTCCGCCTTCTCCTGACTGAGCTTGGCACTGGGAAGCATGAAGTGCAGCATGCCGCCGACATGGACTTGCGGGTCGTAGACGGTGACTCCGATACACGAGCCGAGGGCGTAGGTAATCAGTGTGGCATTGGGATCGCTGCTGATCGCCATGTCCGCAACACCGATTACGGTCTTGGCCGCATCGGTGGAACTGATTGGAGCGCTGGGAGGTACCACGGGGACAAACTCCGATTACTTCTTGTACATGGACGCCTGAACCGGACGGAACGGTGTGTTCAAACCGGAAAGGGTCTCCGCACTGCCGACGGCGAAGATCCCCCCCGGCCGCAGCAATTCATGAAAACGCAGTACCAGATCGCGGCGGGTAGCCGTGTCAAAATAGATCATCACATTGCGGCAGAAAATCACGTCGAACGGCCCCTTCATCGGCCAGGCGTCCATGAGATTCAACTGCGCCACCTTCACGATCTCTCGAATCTCATCGCAGACCTGGACGCGCTCCTGCTGCCCCGGTACCGAGCGGAAATACTTCCGGATGATCTCCTCCGGCACCTTCTCGAGCTGCTGACGCTGGTACACCCCGTTTCGCGCTTCTTCCACCGCCGAGTTGGACAGATCCGTCGCGAGGATGCTGATGTCCCAGTCACTGCGATTGCTCAGAGAGTCACACGCATTGATGGCCATTGAGTACGGCTCACAACCGGTGGAGCATCCCGCGGACCAGAT
>SKZB01000128.1 GCA_007127615.1 Phycisphaerales bacterium
GACGCTGGCGCAGCGGGTCAGCGGCGCGCCGCCGGGAGACTTTGACGCGTTCTGGTCGGAGTTTCGTGAGGAGGTCGAATCTCTGCCGCGAATCTGGCGGAACGTGGTCGATCCGGATGAGCCGTCGGAGGTGATTGTCCCTTCCGTTCGATCGGTACGAATCGTCGCGCGGGTGAGTTGCCCGCCGGGACGGCAAGCCGATTATCGGGGCGGGGTGATCACATCGCACGGTTCCGGCGCGGAGGCGAGCTTTCCGCGGGCGCCGGAGCCGTGGTGCGAGCATGGGCTGGTGACGGTGCGGCTGCGGGTGCGGGGCTATCCGCCCTCGACGTGGGACCTGCCCGACTGCCGATCGGACTGGATTCTGCGCGGGATCGAAACGCCGGAGACGTGGATTCTGCGCGGTGCGGTCGCGGATGTGATCCAGTGCTTCCGCGGGCTTCGGGCCTGGCTGGGCGACGACCGCCCGATCGGATTGCACGGTGAGTCACTGGGAGGCGGTCTGGCGGTCATGGCGGCGGCCCAGCTCGCGGCGATGGGTGATCCCCCCCACCGGCTCGTGGCCGGGTTGCCGAGCTTCGGCAACTGGACGTGGCGCGCGGGGCGCTACTGTGGCGGCACCGGCGCCCTGGTCAACGAATTCCTGATCTCGATGCGGGAGGACGCCGAGTTCCTCCTCGAGCGGATGGGTCTGCTCGATGCGGCCCACCACGCCCCGCGGGTGACGTGTCCTACGCTGGTGAAGCTGGCGGAGCGGGACGACGTCGTGCCCGCGCCCTCCGCGGCTTCAATCGCCAACGCCCTGCCACCGGATCAGCTCTGGCGATGGATCACCCGGTACGGGCACTTTGAGGGCGGAATCGCCGATCTCCGGCGGCACGCCTTGTTCGAGCGGATGCACCCGGGATTTCTCGATCCGACCCGCTCGCCGGACGAGGCCGTCTGAACCGAATCTGAACACAGTGCGACGAAGAATTTGACAGAAATTCAACGGGTTGTCACTATTCGTCCGATTCATTCGTATCATCTCATATATGGGACGGGCGGAGATGGGCCCGACCCGGGTCGGAGGTCGTTGACCATGAATGCGACGAATGCGACAAATGCAAGGCAGACGAAGCTGGTACCGGCAGAAACAACGAGACTCGAACCCGCCCGGTCCGGTGAACGTATAAGTTACGTTGAGACCGCACTTCTTTGCCCGTTCGACCACCGAGCCGGCCTTCTGATTTTTCCAAGCCGCGCCTGACCGGTGCGGTGTTCAGGACTTCTTTCTTCTTTCTCCTCCTTCGCCGTCTCGGTTCACGCCGGGACGGCGATTGTATTTGCCTCCCGCTGTTATTTTCATCACGTTGCATGACGCAATTGTGATTCCAGCAGTCTGGCGTAGCGTAAGGTGGCCCCCTGTTGGGCCATGACCACCTCGCGCGCTTTGTGCGCCAGTGCTTCGCGGCGCGCGCGGTCGTCGAGCAGGCGGCGTACTTCCCGCGCCAACCCGTTGCGATCACATTGAACGATGGCATCGTGTTTGAGCAGCTCATCGACGATGGATTGAAAGTTCTCGGTATGCGGCCCCACGATGACGGCTTGACCGAGCGATGCCGCTTCGACCATGTCCGATCCGCCGAGGGGAACGAAGGTCCGGCCGATCACGATGACATCCGCAAGGGCGTAGGCAGCGCGAAGCTCGCCGATCGTGTCGAGGAGAAACCGACCGGTCGCACTGCCGTGGTCCCCGTGAGAGCGACGCGCGCATCCCTCCAACGCAACGGCGGCGGCCGCGAACCATTCCGGCTTGCGCGGTGCGCAGAGCAATTGAACTTCCGGAGCGGGAACAGATTCCACCAGCAGTGCGTGCTCATCCGGCGCCGTTGAACCGGCCACGACGAGCGGGCGGGTTCGGTCGATGCCGAGCGATTCGGCCAGCCGGTCGGCGGCGGCCGGATCCACCGCCAGGGCGGCGTTATCCCACTTCATCGTTCCCGCCACCGAGATTCGTGCATCAGGGACGCCCAGCAGACGAAAACGCGCGGCGTAAGTCCCGTCCTGCACCGCCACGAACGCAAGTTGACGAAACATGCTGCCGAGCAGGGGAAGAACCTTCCGGTACCGGCCCGCACTTCGCTCGGTCAGACGACCGTTGATCACACCGACCGGGATTCCGCGCTGCCGGCACGCCGCCAGCAGGTTGGGCCAGATCTCAAGCTCCACCAGCGCCACGAGATCCGGGCGGACCCGATTCAGGAAGCGGCGGACCGCGAAGGAGGCGTCGAACGGGTAGCGGACCACGGAAAACTTTTCGCCGTAGAGCTCCATCGCACGGGCGTAACCGGTATCCGTGGTGACGCTGATGACCAGATCGCAATCGAGTGACGATTGGTTGAGTGCATCCACCAGACCGCGCAGGGCATTGACCTCCCCGACGGAGACGGCGTGCAGCAGGAGCCGCCGCCCGCCCCCGGGAAGAGCGGGCAGCTTCGGGCCGAACCCGAAGCGTCCCTTCCAGTCGGTGCGAATCTTTCCGGTTCGCCCCATTCGGTAGAGCCAGATCGGCGCGGTGATGAGAGCCGCCAGCAGGTAGATCAGGTCCCGAAGAAACGGCATGGGCGTCGAGTGTACCGACCCGTCGCCGAATCATCACCGAAGGGCGTCTTGATTATCGGTCGCAAGCTCCGTTTGCAGGAACAGATCAGACAACGCATCCGTATCTTTCAATTATGGAGATTCAGTTCGGGTTTGACTGGTCATTGGTCAACTCTGCGTCACAATAGATGCGTCGGGGGATCGACCTGCCCCCCTCGGAGACCGCGCCCATGATTGAATTGCACGTGTGCAGCAAAAAGACCGGCTCGCTGCTCAAAGCCTTTGCACTCGGTGACAGCGAGGAAGTGCTCATCGGGCGTGATGATGCGTGCGATATCAAGATCAAGTCGCCTTCGGTCTCCCGTGAGCACTGCGCCATTGAGCGCGAAGGTGAATCCCTGGTGCTCAGGGATCTGGGGTCGACCGGAGGCACGATCCGGGATGGCGAGAAAATCGATCGCATTCGTCTGGAAGACGGGCTGGAAGTCACCATCGGTCCGGCCATCCTGAAGTTCTACGAAAATCAGATCTGAGGCGGATCCGGAAGGCGAACGTCTTTCGGCACACCATCGACTCCGCCGAGGCAACCGGGCCATTTCGTTCGGCCTCGGGGCCTCGTGCCGTCCGGTTGCCGTTCGCTTTCATTGACCGGTCACGCACGAAAAGCAGCGACGCCGAACGATCATTGGATCAATCGGCGTCGCCGTTTGCGGCTCCGGTGTGCCTGGCGGGAGCCGCTTACTGTTGCATGCGCCGGATCTGCCGTTCGAGCTCTCGGATCATTTCGTCCAGTTGCTCGGCCGGCCACGTGCTCGTCTGCGCCACGTTCGGCGCGCGATCGTGCCAGCGCCGAAGGGCCCGCAGATTCTGCAGTCGACGCTGGAGCACCACCAATTGGTCACCCGTCCCCGCTCCTTCGTACCGAAGGCGCTGCAGCCGAATATCGAGATCGGCCTCGGCCCGTTCCACGAGCTGGATGTACTCAGCATGAATCCGGCGGCCGTAGTCGGTGACTTCGTGCCACCGGGGCATGTCGAGCAGTTTGGCAAGCTCTTCCTTCGTGTCGGCAACGCCGTTCGCGAATCCGCTGTGGACGGCATTGTCGCTGGTGAAGGTCAGGTTGTCCCCCGCGCGGGAGAGAATGTACCGGCCGCGCAGATCGCTGTAGAAGGTCACTTCGCCGGTTGCTTCGTTCTTGTCGTAGGACAGTTCAACCGGAGCATGAATCATGGCGTGGGCGATACGCGGGTCGCGGCCGCCTTCCTGCATCCACTCTCCGGCCCGCCGCATCCACATCTGCAGCTCCGCTCCCTGCCAGGACTGAGTGCCCGCAAACGCGGTCATGGAGCCGGCCGTGCCCATCGTACGGAAGTAAATCTCTTCGCACTGAATGGCCGTTGCGCAGCCGGCGGAGATGGCTTCACGAATCCAGGCGATCACGCGGTGCCGGCGTTTGATGTCCTGAATCACGCGGGCGATCTGTTCCATTTCGGTGACGAGCCCGCCGCCGGTTTCGATATCGAGAATAATCGTCTGGCCGGGACCAATCTCATCGGCCTTCTTGCCGACGGCCTCGATCTCCTGATGACGAATGTTGATGCCCACCGGGCCGGTCAGCGGCAGGACAATCACCCCGGGGCCGTCGTAGTCCTCGGCCGGCTGTTGCTGTCGGTCGCGCGGCCTGGTTGACTCACGTTCGCGTGCATCCCGGTCTCGCGCTTCCCCTTCGGTGTCGGCGGCGGTCCTGATGGACCGCAGGTCGCCGCGGAAGATGGTCTTCCGCTGCTTTTGTAGGTCGAGTTCACCCTCCACGATAATGTAGAGGTTCTCAACGGTCTGCAGCGCCCCTCGCATTGAGCGTTCAACCCCTCGCTCCATGAAGGTCACTTCAATGGTCTGACCGATTTCTCCGCGCCAGGTCGATCCATCCGAAAGTCGGATTTGTACGTTCTGGGCAGAGGCGACCGGTGTGAGAATGGCGAGGAGCAGTGCGCCGATGAAGAGTTGGAAGAGTCGTTGATTCATATTCGATCCCAGCTTTCTGATGATTGCAAACCTTCGAACCGGTTCACGTGATGAATGATTGAAACTGTGGTGAGCATGGAGCAATGGAGGGGCAATCAGGAAAACTCACTGCCACGAACAAGCTGCGTGATTACGGCGTTTCAGCGTCCGCCACCACCACCGCCGCCGAGTCCGCCGCCGCCACCACCGCCGCCGCCGCCGCCCTGCTGCAGACTACGAATCTGCTCGGTCAGTTGTTCCTCCTGAACCTGCAGGGCCAGCTGACTCACGCCGTACGCGACCATCAGGCGGTTTTCCAGGGCGGGATATCGCCGCATCATGTTGAGGATCTGCCGGATATTCTGGCGGGCGCGGCTCAGATGACGGATGGGATTTTCCTCCCCGGCGTATCGCATATGTCGCTGTAACTCGCGGAAAAGGTCCAAGACCCGATCGTAGGCCGATCTCCAATCTTCGATATGCCGCTCGACGAGGTGCGGCGCCTGGTCTTCGAGAACCCGGTATTCACGATACCCCATCAGCAGGGCCAGATCATCGAGGGTTTCGGCCGTGCCCTGACTGATCGCAAAATCTTCGGCCATCTTGGCATTAAAGTTCGCGGTCCGGTCGTGGCTGGCGCTCACGATGAACTCGCCGTCCCGATTCAGGGACCAACGAACTTCGCGGCCGCGCCACCGTCCGCTCAGATAGCGGTCGGGACGGATCATGGCTTCTCCCAGTACGGACTGGTGGCCGCCCATGATGACGAAGGAGTTGGCGATACTGACCCACGCCGCGACCATCTTGGCGCGGACATCCTCATCCTGCCAGCCGGCGGCCATGGAGAAGATCTGCTGCAGACCGACCAGGTTTGCGTTCGGCGCCATGTACATTTCGGGAAACGCCATCGCGATCAGCGAACTGACGCCGACGGAATCCTGAACCCACATGACCTGACGGAATTCACTCAGTTCCTGCCGGAGCATCGTCACCAGTTGACGGTATTCTTCAAGCAGGTGCACCATCCCCTGCTCGGTCGGATCCGCGAACGAAATCATCAGATCGTCCAGGTGCGAACAGTCGAGCTTCCAGATCACCACGTCCGGCCGGTCGCGCTTGATCGCCTCAACCACGTCGCGGTAGGCGGAGGGGTGAATGTCCGTTCCCATCTGGCCGCGCATCGGAACCACCGAGAAAGCAATCAGACTGGTGTCATCCGGATCACCTTCGGTCAGCCCCCTCGTTCGCGAGCGGTCCCGGTCCCGGTCCCGTTCGGAGTCTTGATCTCGGTCCGTCTCGCGGGGCTGCGGCCGGTCCTGAGCCGGCTCACGCTCGGTCGGAACATCGCGCTCGATCGTGAGAATGTCCGCCCGATTCAGTGTCAGCGTCGTTGCAATGTTGATCGTTCGATCCACGTAACGGAAGACGATCCGATCACCGGATTCGTTTTCAATGTGGCCGGTGAGTACGCGACCGTCACGCATGTGAAGAACGTCGTGCGTGTCCTCACCATTCTCTATAGTTGTGGTCTCAACGGTTGTGGTGACCGCCGATGCCGTGGATTCGAGTCCACCGGTCCATCCCACCGGGAGGCCGCAAACCACGGCGACGATCAGGACGACGGCCGATCCCAGACTGTTACGCATCATTCGATGAACTCCTCGATGAATTCGGCCGGCGCCGCCAGAGACGAAACAGATCGCCGAACCGACTATTGTGGAAACACATAGACCGACCTACTATTCAGTGTATTCGACGTCCGGCAGGGAGAAAAGTTCGTTTTGAGAGAGTTTTCGGCACCCATCGGTCAATCGATACCCCCACCCTTCGCCAGCGTCCGGCGGATCAGCCGGGCCAGTTCCATCGCCGATTCCGGATCGTGAATCTGACCCTCCAGTTGAGCATCGTACACCCCGTCGAGAATCCGACGGAACTCGGGTCCCGGTTTCATGCCCGCTTCGATCAGATCATGACCGCTCAGGAGCGGTTCCGGAGCGAGTCCGGTCTTCTCCAGATCGAGCACCCGCCGGCGAATATCGATGAATTCCTGGCGATCGGCGGTTTGCACCAGCCGAAGCGCCTGATCGAACGGCGGGCTGGAGGCAATCCGCTTCTGCCGGGCAACCCCGAGCCGCGGCCATGACGTCCGCAGCGCCCGGGAATAGTCCAGGGCATCCTTCAGCGCATCGCACTCGTCGTTGGACAGCATCAGCGCCCGGCGCCACCGTTTGGCCGCCCTGTCCGCCTCCACCGACTCGCCGTGACGATCGAAAATCCACGCGGCCAGCGCGGTTGCATATTCAACCGGTTCCGGGAGCTGACCGAGCCGGGTGGGCGCGACCGTCTGGTTGGGTTCGCCGAGAACCGTCTCATCCAATCCGAGGTACTGCAGTTCCCATGCCGCAACCGCGCGGTTCTGGTCGAGCAGCATCCGCCGGACTTCCTGACCGATCCGCTCTCGACTGACCCCCTTCAGATTTTCCGCATGCTGCCGGATGGCGTCGGCGGTGGCCTCTTCGAGACTGAAACCGAACCTCGCGGTGAATCGCACGGCCCGGAGCATCCGCAAGCGGTCCTCGTGAATTCGATCGTGCGGGTTGCCGATCGCACGCAGGGTGCGGGATTCGAGGTCCGCCTGCCCCCCCACGAAGTCGATGATGCTCCCGGTCAGCGGATCTTCGAAGAGCCCGTTGACGGTGAAGTCGCGGCGGCGCGCATCATGCTCCGCGTCGGAGAAGTGCACCTCCTCCGGATGCCGGCCGTCGGAATAGCGGCCGTCGGTTCGAAACGTTGCGGTTTCGATCGTGTGTCCGTGGCGACGGATGAGGAGCACGCCGAAGGACTCGCCCACGGCGTGCGCGCGGGGAAAGACACTCTTGATGTCCTCCGGTCGCGCATTGGTGGCCACATCAAAATCGGTGGGCTCGTTCCCCATGAGCTGGTCCCGCACACATCCGCCGGCAAAATAAGCCGTGAAACCGGCATCGGCGAGACGGCGCACGACCCACGTGGCCACCTCGCGGGCGGAGCTGCGATGCGATTCACGGTCTTCGGATGGAGCGGGCGGAGAAGCCATTGGTCTTTTCGATCAGTCAACGGAATCGGCCGGTGGCCTGGCGGGTGCGTAGAGCAGTACCCACATGTCGCGGCCGGTTCGGTGCACTTCGGGCCCGTCGAAGTCGGCAAGCCGGGCCCATCCGTCAGGTTCCTTCGGTTCGATCGGCGTTCGCAGCACGAGAAATCCCGAATCGGCCATGATCGTTCGGCACCGGTTGGCCTGGGCCGTCACCTGATCCCGAATTTTTTCATCCCGCATCGTCGCATACGGCGGGTCGATCAGAACGATTTCCGTCGCACGTGGGGCGGCGGAAAGTATCTGCGGCGAAAGCGCATCGCCCTGGACGGCGCGGGCGCGGTCGCGACAACCGAGCATCTCGATGTTCTCATTCAGAAACCGCAGGATTCGATGGTTCTGCTCGACCATCACCACCTCCGCGGCGCCGCGGCTCACCGCTTCGAGGCCCATGGTTCCGACGCCGGCGAAGAGATCGAGGACGCGCCCGCCATCGAACCAGCCCCGCAGGAGATTGAAGACCGATTCCCGGGCACGGGCAGAGTAGGGCCGGGTGTCTTCCGTATCGGCCGGTGTCTTCAGCCGCCGCCTTCGATATTCGCCACCGATAATCTGGAGCATCACGCAAGCATCGCAAGCGTCGGAGTCGACGTCAATCGCTCGGCAGGTTCGGGGCGACGATCAGGTTCGCGGTACGCCGGCGGTGGAACCGAACGAAAGAGGCCGCGGAGCGCGGACGAAACCAGACCCGCCGGCCGCCTCTCATCTCATTTCACTTCATCATGGCATCCCGCCCGCCGGTACTTCCGAGTCGGGGCCAGAGAAAGACGAGACGAGGCGAGACCGGGCGGGGCCATTGCACTATTTCATATTTTCGCTAAATTGTTTGCATGAGCCGTCCCATCAACGGTCGTGATGTTTTTCGTGCGATCTCACATCCGTCGCGCCGGAAGATCGTCGAGCTGCTTCGGGCGGATGATCGAACCGTGGGCGATCTCGCAGCCGCGTTCGAATGCAGTCTTCCGACCCTCTCGGCGCACCTTCGTGTTCTTCGTGAAGCCGGCCTGATTTCGCAGCGGCGCCGGGGTAACACCCGCCGCTACCGATTGCGCCGCGCGCGACTGCGGGAGATCCGGAAGTGGACCGAACATGTCGGATCCACATCCTCTCCGCGCTGATCCACCTGAGGTCGCCGCCCGCCCCCCCAAAGAACGGTGGTCTCGACGAACACCACGGATTTACTCGACCCTCCGGCCTTCAACTGACTCGATCGACGGCGGCGGCAATCAGAGCGTCCGGCGCGGGGTTCGCCCGACGACCGGCGAAACCGCCGTCGCCGCGGACCTTCTCGCGGGCGGACTGTCCGCTCGGCCCGCGCAATCACTGAAATGCCGGGGCTCGCCCCCCCGCGCCCCCGAGGGCAAGGGCGGCATCCCAACGGGCCGGCCCGGGCGCGACATCGCTCGGACGAGATCACTCTGAACTGAACGACCGCGCCCGTGAAAACCCGAATCTCGGACGGTTCTTCGGCCGCCGCGTCAAGACCCCGCGGTACGATCACGATGATCTTCCTGCATGCCCTTGACGGCACCGCGCGGCCACTGAAACCCGCGTCCCGCATTCGCGGGGGACGTAGTGATCATGCGATGCTGCCGGCCGTTTGGTGGTGATGCATCGCAGCCGATCGGATCGCTATGATGCCCCACCATGGTCAATCTTGCCGGAGAACTCCCACAATCCCTTCGCGCCCGCGCCCGTTGGGAGGAACTCGGCCCGGGCCGGGTTCCCTCGATGCTCGTGGTGCCCGACTGGAATGCCTCCCAAAAAGTCCCGATGGTTCTCTGGATGCACGGCCGTACGGTGAACAAGGAACTCGATCCCGGCCGGTACCTTCGTTGGATGCGGGCGGGCTTCGGC
>SKZB01000469.1 GCA_007127615.1 Phycisphaerales bacterium
CAGACCATGGCTGACCCCGTTTCACAACCATCCGAATCAACCCGTGAAACCTGGCTGGTAGCCGCCTGGCCCGGCATGGGCAACGTCGGTCTCGGCGCGTGCGGCTACCTCATTTCGAAGCTGCAAGCGCACCTGGTGCACGAACTGGATGTCTCCGGCATCTTCGAGTACGAACACGTCGATGTGAAAGATGGTCTGGCGGTGCCCGGCCAGTTGCCCCGCGGCATGTTCTTTTCATGGTCCCACCCCGATCGTCCGCTCGATCTGCTGATTTTTCTGGGCGAAGCCCAGCCGGAAACCGGCGGCTACGAGCTCTGCCGGCGCCTGCTGAGCTACGCGCAGCGGCACCACATCACCCGTGTCATGACGTTTGCCGCCATGGCGACCCAGCTCCATCCGGCGGATGAGCCGACGGTGTTCGGCATGGGCACCAGCGGCGAGCAGATCCGTGAATTGCAGTCCCACCAGGCCAAGCTTCTCAAGGAAGGCCAGATCGCGGGTCTGAACGGCGTGCTGCTGGCCGCAGCCGGGGAACGGCGGCTGCCCGGCCTCTGTCTGCTCGGTGAGCTGCCCTACTTCGCCGCGGGCGTCCCGAATCCCAAGGCGTCACGGGCGGTGCTCGAGGTCTTCTGCGAAATGGCGAATCTGGAACTGGACTGGACCGACCTCAATCGTCAGGCGGAAGCCGTCGAACGCGGGCTCATCGAACTGCTCGGCAAACTGCAGGATGCGGCCAGCGATGACGCCGACGAGGGCGAACGGTTCATCGTTCAGGATATCTCGATGGGTGATGAGTCCGAGGTCGAGCCCCCGTCCGAAGAGTCGGAACCGGCTGCGGACGAGAAGAGCGATGATGATGACGCCTCGGACGAGCCGGAAATCGATCCGGAATCGAAACGCCGAATCGAATCACTCTTCGAAGCCGCCGAGAAGGACCGCAGCCGGGCCGTCCAGTTGAAGGCCGAACTCGATCGGTACGGCGTCTTCAAACGGTACGAAGATCGATTTCTCGATCTCTTCCGAAAGGGAGAGTAGGAGGGACGGCGGGCGCCGATCGCGTGGGGGCGCGGGTCCCGCCCCCCCCGCCGCACACCCCGGTACCGCCAAGGATGACTCAGGAACCGAGCAGACGCGACCACGCCCGGCGCCGGCCCTGGCCAAGACGGAAGCGACGCAGTTGTTTTTCCACCTCGGGGGCGACCCCCGTCCCGACGGTGCGCACGCCGAACACCGTCGCATTTCTCCGGAGATCGGCGAACAGCGTCAGGGCCGCCGCGTTGAGCGTGGTGACATCCCGGAAATCAACCGAGAGCGTATGGAACACCGGCCGGGGATCGAGCAGCCGCTGGTTGACTTCCGTCCGGATGATGAGCGCGGCACGGTCGGTGAGGCGCGGCCCGACGGGTCGAACCGTCAACGCACCGTTTTCGAAATGAAAGCGAACGGTCTGCGCCCGCTGATCGCGCTGCCGCTCTTCGGTCCGCAGGCGGGCTCGGCCCTCGCGCAGCACCCCAATGATGCCCGCCTCGTCGCCTGCATCGAGGCGGCGAAACAGTTCTTCCAGAAGTTGCTCGGGTGGTGTTGGCATCGTCGGATGATTCATGGGGGTTTTTCCCGGATGGTCAGATCATCGGCCCGGACTGTACAGATTGCGCGCGGAGATCGCGAAGTTGCCGCTCAATGTGGAGCGGTCCCTTTCCACGGTCACCGACCAATGACACTCAGGATCCAGCTCAGGATCCGGCCATGACGTTACCCATCCGGAAGACGGGCAGGAGCAGCGCCAACGCCACGCCGCCGACGAGGATCCCCATCGTCAGGATCATGATGGGTTCGATGTAGGAGGTCATCTGTTTGATCGCCGTCTCGAGTTCCTCCTCGCTGAACGCCGCGATCCGCTCCATGACTTCCGCGAGGCGGCTGGAACGTTCGCCGGAGGCAATCATGGACGCGACGTTCGCCGGAATGAGTGACGACTCAAAGAGGGGCTCGCTCAACTGGTTCCCGTCACGGATCTGCCGGGTGATCTCGTCCCAGAGTTCATCGTAGTACCGGTTGTTGGTCACGCCGCGACAGATGTCGATAATGTCCAGCAGGTTCACGCCGGCCGCCAGAAGCGTTCCCATGGTACGCGTGAAGCGCGTGATGTAGAGCTGCCGGTACATGCCGCCGATGACGGGGGTATTCAGCCGCAGCCAGTCGCAGGCGCGCCGACCGGACGGCTTCCGCCCCCAGATCGAAAGGCCCACGATCAGTACGAACAGCGCGGGCCCGTAGAGAAGATACTGGTTGGTGATGAAATCGCTGATGCCCATCAGGATGACGGTGGGCGTCGGCAGCGCCGCGGAGCGCATCTCGTAGATCGAGGCAAAGCGCGGGAGCACGAACGCCATGAGAAACACGGTCAGAGCCAGGGCGATCGTCATCATGAAGACCGGATATCCGAGCGCGCCCTTGACCTGCCGTGCCGTCCGCCGCTCCTTCGCCAGGTAGTCGCCGATGCGTCCCAGCATCATGGACATCGAGCCCGACTCCTCCGACGCGCGCATGAGACTGATCATCATGCTCGGAAACACGCGTGGCCACTTGGCCATGGCGGTTGAGAACGGCTCGCCGCCCTCGATGTCCCCGTGCAGCGACTTGACGACCTCCTGCAGTTCCCGCTTTTCGATCTGGCGGCGGAAGGCGTCCAGGGCTTCGCTGAGCGGCACGCCGGTCTCCAGCATCACCGAGAGCTGCTGGCAGAACGTAATGACATCTTCGCGTGAGACGCGCTTGGCCATTTCGTTCCGGCGGATCTGAAAATCATCAAGCCCCGTCTCGCTCCGCAATGCGTGTTCGGTTACGTTGAGAACGAATTTTCCTTCCGCCCGGAGTCGCGCCCCGACTTCCTCGGCGCTGGAGGCCGCGATCGTTCCGCTGACGATCTCGCCGTGGTTATCCCGCGCTTTGTAGCCGTAGGTGATCTGCGCCGACATCAATGCTCTCCCGTATGTCCCTCTACATGCTCGTGACGTAGAAGACTTCTTCCGGCGTGGTCAGACCGCCCATGACCTTGTGAAGCCCGTCCTCGCGCAGGGTGACGTACCCGGTGGAACTCAATTCACCGCGCAGGTCCTGCAGGTTGTTGCCGCGGGCAATGACATTCAGCGCTTCGTCGGTGGGAATGAGCAGTTCAAAGACGCCGATTCGCCCGGCAAATCCGGTGGCCCGACAGCGACTGCATCCCTGTCCGCGGTAGAGTGACTCGAACGGCCCGCAGACCTTCTCCACCATCTCCCGCGTCATCTCGTCCGGCTGGTAGGGTTCCTTGCAGTGCGGGCAGATCTTGCGCACCAGGCGCTGGCCCAGCACGCCGCGCAATGTGGCCGCCACGAGATACGGTTCGATACCGATGTTCGCCAGACGCGTGATCGCGCTGGGCGCATCGTTCGTGTGCAGCGTGGAAAACACGAGGTGACCGGTGAGCGCGGCCTGGGTGACGATCTGCGCGGTCTCGGGATCGCGCACCTCGCCCACCATCAGAATGTCCGGATCCTGACGCAAGAGCGACCGGAGTGCGTTGGCGAAGGTGAAGCCGGCCTTTTCGTTCACCTGGGACTGATTGATGCCGGGGATGTTGGCCTCGATCGGATCCTCGACCGTGGAGATGTTGACGTCTTCCCGATTGAGCAGGTTGAGGACGGAATACAGCGTGGTTGACTTGCCCGAACCGGTCGGACCGGTCACGAGGACCACCCCGTTGGGATGCTGTACGATCGTCTTCCACTGCTCGAGCATCGTGGGTGAGAACCCGATCTTGTCGAGAGAAAGATTGATGTTCCGCGTGTCGATGATACGGATGACAACCTTCTCGCCGAACTTGCCCGGCATGGTTGACACCCGCAGGTCCACCGGACGACCTTCCATCATGACGTGAATATCCCCGTCCTGCGGCTGACGCCGCTCGGAGATGTCCAGATTGCTCATGATCTTGATGCGGCTGGTGATCGCGGCGTGCATCTTGTAGGGCGGGCAGAGTTTCTCAAAGAGCCGACCGTCCACCCGGTACCGCACGCGGAGTCGGTGGTCGTCCGGCCCAATGTGAATGTCCGAGGCGCCGTCCTGCACCGCGGAAAAGACGAGGTAGTTCACCAGCTTGACGACCGGGCTGTGGCCGGCGATCTCTTCCAGATCGGAGAGCTCGGTCACCTGCTTCTCGATCACGCTGAAGTCGGCGTCGTCGATGTCTTCGTAAATGTCGTCGATCACAAAGACGTTCGCGGAGGGCAGGTAGGACCGGATCGACGATTCGATCTCCTGCATGGTCGCCGCGACGATCTGAACCTCGAAACCGGTGCGGCGATTGATCTCCTCGACCAGAAACAGGTTCGCCGGCTCCGCCACGGCAACGGTCAAGACATCGCGCACCAGAAAGAGCGGCAGAACCTTGTGCTCTTCGATGAATTCACGCGGCAGCAGTTCGATCGTCTTGGGGTCGGCCAGCCGGGAGATCTGCGTGACGAACGGAACACCGTAGCCCTCGGCCAGCACTTCGAGCACCTGCTGTTCATTGACGAAGTTGAGTTCCATCAGCACTTCGCCGAGCAGCTTCTTGTGCCCCTTCTGCCGCTGATGCTCCAGCGCCTGCTGAAGCTGGTTTGCGGTGATGACGTTTCGCTGCACCAGCATCTCGCCGAGCGGAACCTTCGGCGCTGCGTCAACGGCTTCAGAATGGTGCTGTAAGTTCGTCATCGTGGCATCAATGAATCAGCGGAGACTCTTGGCCGCCGACTCGATGGTCCCGTGGATATTGAAGCGACGGTCCAGGCGCGTGATTTCGAGAATCTTGGCGATCGTGTCATCCGGGTTGACCAGGCGCAACTGACCGTTGATGTCCGCCAGTTCCTCCATCAACCAGAGAAGCTGTTCCAGGCCGGAGGAATCGATCAGCACCAGGTGCTCGAGGTCGAGCACGACGTCCTTCACGCCGGCGGCGAATCGCTCCTGGCAGGACCGTCGGAACGCGTCCGCTTCGTCGGCGGTCAGTTCACCGCTGATGGTCAGGACCGTGACCTGCCCGTGATCTTCGTAGCTGAACTTCATGCCGCGGCCCCCCGACTCGTGGCTGCGATCCCGGCCGCCGCCGGATGCTCATTCGCGCGGTGCTCCCGCACCAGGCGGTCGTAACCGTCGAACTCCATTTTGACGAAGAGTTTCGCCAGGTCCGGGTCGAACTGCGTCCCGGCGCAGCTTTCGATTTCCGCCAGCACCTGCTTGCGATTCATGGCCGAGCGGTAGGTCCGCGTTGAACTCATGGCGTCAAATGAATCGGCCAGACAGATCAGCCGCGCCACCAGGGGAATGTCCTCACCGTCAATTCCGCGCGGATATCCCCCGCCGTCCCAGCGTTCGTGGTGATACAGCACGCCGGGCAGAATGTCCTTGAACTGCGGGATGTCCTTGAGAATGCGGTAGCCGATGTCCGGATGCTTGCGAATCCACGCAAACTCATCGTCGGTCAGGCGCCCGGGCTTGAGCAGCACCGCCTCGGGAACGCCGATCTTGCCGACATCGTGAACCAGACCGGCAATGTGCATACGTTTGATGGTGTCATCTTCGAGACCGGCCGCGATGGCGAGCTGCTGCGTCAGATGCGCCACCCGCTGCGAGTGACCGCAGGTGTAGCGATCCTTGGCGTCAATGGAGGCCGTCAGGGCTTCCAGCGTGCCGAGGAACATCGCGTTCAGATCGTCGTAGAGGGCCGCGTTTTCGAGGAAGATCGCGGTGTGGCTCGCCGAGGCGCCGAGCAGTTTCATGTCCACCGAAGAGGCCGCACTGTCGTCGCCCTGCTTGTCACCGGCAATGAGCAGTCCGAGGAGTCGACCGTCACTGGAGATCGGATGAATCAGCGCGTTCTGACCGAAGCAGCGGTACTGGCGATGGGCCGGATTGCGCCGCGGATCGATCACCAGCGGTGCGTCCGGTTGCACCTCCTGAAGCAGTTCGCCGGTATGGTCGCGCAGATCCCGGCGGGTGGCCCCGGTCTCACCGGCGACGACCAGTTCTCCGGCCAGTTTCTTGAGTCGCTCCGGATCATCCGCCATGCGCATGGCGATCCAGCGGTACGGCAGGGTCGCCAGCAGTTCCTCACACACGATGCGCACGAACCGATCCGGCTGTTGCACGACCGTCATGCTCTGAATGATCGTGTAGAGAAGGCTGATTTCTTCGTAGGACTCGGCGAGCTGCTTCCCGGTGCTTTCAATCGCTTCTTCATCAACGGACAGTCGTGCCTGCACTTCGTGCAGGGATCGCACCAGCGCGGCGGTCCTCGGGACGTCACTGGAACTGATCGGAGGAAGCTGGGCGAGCAGACTGCGCGTGAGTTGATAATCACATTGCGCGGACTGGCAGAGAGCAAGAAGCTGTTCGGACTCCAGGATCTCCGCCGTCGGCAGGATCGTCACGGAGTACCCGCTCACGCGCCGGCGATTCAGCAGCGGGACGGGCACGAAGCAGATCCCGGGCGCCACCATGGCCGACTCGGGCAGGCGATCTTCGCCCCAGGTCCGGACCTCGGCCTGCAGATACCGGTCAATCAATGGCGAATTGACGAACAATGAATCAAACCAGTCGAGCGGTCCCTCGGGTCTGGAAACGCGCCGGCCGTGCTCGTCGCAGATCATCGCCACCATGCCCGCAGCACGGAGACGTTCGCGCAGCGAGTCATAGTCCTGAAGAATCTGCTGATGGATCACGCTGGTGTTCACGCGGCCTCCGAAGTCGTGCCCGGCGAGGCGTCCGCCCCACCACCCTGCTTTCCGTCCCGCTTTCCGCCGTCGAGCAACTCATGAACCTGCTGCACGATGAGGCGCGGACTGAACGGTTTGCTCAAGACATCCTTGATGTTGCCTCGTTCCAGATCCCCTTCATCGAGCGCGTAGCCCCGCGCCGTGAGCATGAGAATCGGAATTTCCGCGGTCTCCGGTGATTTCGCCAGCGCATGACACAATTCGAGTCCGGTCATGTACGGCATCTGAAAGTCGGTGATGATCAGATCCGGTAACTCGCGCGTGGCAATCTCCAGGCCTTCCTCACCGTCCACGGCGGTGAGGACCTCATACCCCGCGTTGCGGAGTTTCAGAGAAACCACCTGAACGATGTGTGCCTCATCATCGACGACCAGAATTCGTCCGGACATCACGTCACCCTCCTTGGTTCAGGCCGCGGCCTGAGAGCCCGCGTAGCGCATCGGAACAGAGAACCAGAATCTTGAACCCATCCCCAGTTTGGATTCCACCCCGATCTGACCGCGGTGCACGGTCTCCACAATATGTTTGCACAAGCTCAATCCCAGCCCGGTTCCCTTGGCGATGCGTTTGTAGTTATCAACCCGGTAGAACTTATCGAACAGCTTCGGGACGGAATCGGGCGGGATCCCGAGTCCGGTATCGGAGATCGTGACGACGACACTGCGCGTCAGATTGTCCGAGTCGGCGGAAACCGTGATCCGTCCGCCTTCGGGCGTGTACTTGACCGCGTTCGAGACCATGTTCAACACGACCTGGTAGAGCATGTCCTTGTCGCCCTCGACGCAGAGATCGATCGCCGCCAGTTTCGTATGCAGCCCGATGCCCTTCTCACGTGCATGCGGCTCCAGGGTCTGAATCGTGCGGTTGATGGAGTCCTTGATGTCCACGTTTTCGCGTTCGATCTGAACAATGCCCGCTTCGATGCGGCTGATGTTGAGCATATTGTCGATCAGCCGGCCGAGCCGATCGGTCTCATCCTGAATGATGCGGTAGAACTCCTGGCGGGAATTCTCATCTTCCGCTTCGCCGTCCACGAGCATTTCCACGTAAGCGCGAATGGATGCAAGCGGCGTGCGCAACTCGTGACTGGCCTTCGAGACGAAGTCCGATTTCATTTGCGAGACTTCACGCTCCCGGGTCAGATCGTGAAGAATGGTGACCACCCCGCTGACATCCTGCTTGTGATCCTCCACGCACGCCAGGGTCACGTCGTACGAAACCTCCGGCTCACCGTGCTGCGGATCGGGTGAGATGGCATGCTCGACATGCCGCACGTCACGGGTGTTTCCCGAATCGCGGGTATCGACAATCATCCGGCAAAGCGCTTCGTCGGCGATCGCCTGATCAATCGGCCGATGCGTCACTTCGTCCACGGCAAAGCCGAGAATCTCGGCGGCACGCTCGTTGGCGATCACGATCTCGTTGAACGTATTGGTGACCAGCACGCCGTCGCGCAGCGCGTGCAGCACCGCCTCGACCTGCCGGCGTTCGGCTTCGGAAACGTGGTGATTGATCTCGATTTCACGAAGCTGATTTCTCAGCAACGCTTCGCGTTCGCTGTATTGTTCGATCGCCTTGGTAAACGAGTCGGCCACGGGTTTCAGCCACCCGGGGGCGCAGAACGTCGCCGATGATTCCGGGTCACCGAGGTTCTGAAGGTACTCCCGCAACCGAGCCAACCAGCGATCAAGCGTGATGCCGAGGGGCACGATCACCGATGTCATGATGACCGTCAGGGCGGTCGCCATCGTGGCGGCCTGCATCCACGGTCCCATGGAAGCCACCGCGCCGATACGCGGCACGATGCTCCAGACGAGAAACGTACAGACGGCAAGCGTCACGATGAAGAACAGACTGGCAATGGCCCCTGCTTTCATTTCACCCTCTTGGCGTACGGCTCAGTGCAGGCATGTGATTGATTCATCGGGCCTTCATTCGGTCGGCACGTGGGTGATCTGAACGCGTCGGCTGGCGCGATTGAAGCCTGCCAGCGCCAGATCATGTTCCGGCGACCTCTGCAGCGCGCGGCCGTAGGACCGCGCGGCGGCCTCATACTGTCCCCGCTCTTCGTGGAATGAACCCATCATCAGCAGCGGAAGAATCGAGTCATCCGCACGCTCGACCGCTTTCTCAATCTGCAGCGCCACCTCGTGAGCATTGCCCTGTTCACGCTCGTACATGGCGCGAAGAAGATAGCCCTCGAAGCGATCCGGCGCCAGCGCGATGATGCGGCCGGCACTGACGGCGACCCGCCGATGGTCTCCGAGCTCGGCGGCGACGGCGCCGAGTTCGATCCAGAGATCGACGTCACTGCTTTCGTGCTGGGTCAATTCCAGATACACATTTCGAGCATCGACCAGTCGGTCGGTGTAGACGAGACACCGGGCCTGCATCAGCATCAGATCCGATCGCCGCTCATCGCTGCGTCGAAGCAGGTGGCTGATGGATTCGTAACAGCGGCCGTACTGCCGCGCTTCGTACTGGGCCCACGCCAGCTCTTCAAGCAGCATGAGATCATCGGGATTGAGCAGCCGCGCTTCACCGAGCAGACGGGCGGCGCGCACCGGATCATCCTGAAGCAGGGACACTTTCCCCTGAAGATGTCTGATGGCGGCATTGTGCTCGAAGTGACTCGCCTTCCGCTCGATCACTTC
>SKZB01000401.1 GCA_007127615.1 Phycisphaerales bacterium
AACACGAACGTATCGTCCATGCTCGCTCAGCGGGTGCTCGGCAACCAGACGCGTGGCCTGACCACCAGTCTGGAACGATTGAGCACCGGTTTTCGGATCAACCGCGGTGCGGATGACCCGGCCGGCCTGATCGCCAGCGAGAATCTTCGCTCCGACAAGGCCGCCATCGGCGCTGCGATCAAAAACGCGCAGCGGGCCGAACAGGTCGTCAACGTCGCCGAAGGCGGTCTGCAGGAAATCAACAACCTGCTCGTCGAGCTGCAGGGCCTGGTCGGCGAAAGCGCCAACAACAGCGGTCTGTCCGTCGAGGAGAAGGAAGCGAACCAGCTTCAGATCGACTCGATCCTTCAGACCATCGACCGTGTGGCGAACTCGACGACCTTCAACGGCCAGAATCTGCTCAACGGCCAGTTGGATTACCAGATCGACAGCACGCCGGCCGGAATCGACAACATCCAGGTGAACTCCGCCAAGCTCAGCGACTCCGGCGATCCGCTCTCAATCAACGTGGACGTTGTCAGCCGCGCCTGGCAGGGTGCCGTCGGTATCCAGACTTCGGCGATCACCGCCGGTTCCGCGGTCTCCGACGCTGGTTCGATCACGATTGAAGTCGTCGGCAACAACGGCTCGCAGCAGTTCACGTTCGCCTCCGGTACGACGGGGTCGAACATCGTCTCCGCCATCAATACGTTCAGCGAAGCAACCGGCGTGGTCGCGTCAAGCATCGATGCCGACGGCATCATTCTCCGCAGCACCGAGTACGGTGAAGACGGCTTCGTCACGGCCAAGGTCCTCAACGGGTCGGCCACCGACAGCGATATCATCAGCGCTGTCAATGGTGACCAGGACGCACTCACCGGTGGCGGCGTCTCGCAGCTCACGGGTGAGGGCATCAACGCTGCACTTCTGATCAACGGGCAGCAGGCCACTACGAACGGTCTCACCGCCCGGGTCTCCAGCGACGGTTTCGATGTGACGGTGACCCTGGACGGTGCATCAGCACTGAACGCTGACAACCAAAGCGCCAGCTTCAACATCACCGGCGGTGGTGCGGACTTCAGCATCTCCCCCAAGGTCAACCTCGCCGGCCGCGCCTCGATCGGTATCGGCTCGGTGACCTCGGGTAACCTCGGCGGTGTTGCCGGCGCGCTCTCTGATCTCAAGAGCGGCGGTTCCAGTAACGTCGTCAGCGGCAACCTGACCAAAGCCCAGGAGATTCTGGATCAGGCCTCCAAGCAGGTCTCCGGCCTCCGCGGTCGCCTCGGCGCGTTCCAGAAAAATACTCTCGGCGCGACGATCAACAACCTCGGCGTCACCCTCGAGAACACCGCGGCGGCGGAATCGAGCATCCGAGACACCGACTTCGCCAGCGAGACCGCCACGCTGACCCGACAGCAGATCATCTCGCAGGCCGCGACCCAGTCGCTCTCGATCGCCAACTCTCAGCCGCAGTCCGTTCTGGCCCTCCTCGGCTAAGTGACTTCGGCACAATCCGTTTGACAGCACGCGGCGGTCCGATCCGGGCCGCCGCGTTTTCGTTTTGGGAGTCTGATCGGTGACGGTCAAAATCCCGTCCGGCTCAATGTGAACCGGCGTCGACGGGTTCAGTCATTCGTGCAGATCAACGGCCGACTCCCGAACGGCCGGTTCCGGACGCGACCGGCCGAACCAGAGGTAGTACACGCCGCGCTTGAGATCATCGACGATCACAAGCAGACAGGGCAGCACGAGCAGAATCACGATCGTCGCCCCCATCAGCCCGAACGCGATTGAGATCGCCATCGGTATCAGGAACCGCGCCTGGAAGGATTGTTCCAGCATCAGCGGCGTCAGGCCCAGCACCGTTGTCACCGTCGTCAGGAAGATCGGCCGCAACCTTTTCTTGCCGGCCTCTATCAGCGAATCGTGCAGATCCATGCCGGCGGCGCGACAACCGTTGAAGAATTTCACCAGAATCAGGGAGTCGTTGACGATCACGCCGCTGAGCGCGACAAAGCCGATCAGACTCAAGAACGTCATGTCAAATCCGAGCACGAGATGGCCGACCACCACACCGATGAGACCGAACGGGATCGCGAACATGACCACGATCGGCTGAATGTAGTTGGCAAACAGCCACGCCAGGATGACGTAGATCATAATCAGCGCGGCCAGAAAACCGACCGGGAGCGTCGCAAATGCATCGGCCTGCTGTTCCTGACGCCCGCCGAGTTCAAACGAAAGACGCGGGAAGGAAGCGCGAAGATCATCAAGGTTCAAATCGCGGACGATATCTTCCGGACTGGTATCCGGATCGGTGTCGGCCGTCACCGTGATCGCACGCTGCCGGTCGATTCGGCGGATGGACGTATAGCCGGTCGTCTCAACCATGTCGGCGATCTCGACCAGCGGTACCGGACGTCCCTGCGGGCTGATCACCCAGAGTTGTTCCACGGCGTGAATGTTCCGGCGGGTGGCTTCATCCAGCCGGACGCGCACATCAATGTCTTCCTGCTCCGCGGCGAAAGTGTGCGCATCCAGCCCGAAGAGGACACCGCGCACCTGGTTGGCAATGTTCGATCCGGTGAATCCCAGCGCGGCGCCTTCGGGCCGAACGGTGAACTGCAGTTCGCGCTGCCCGAGTGAGTCATCGTCGGCAATATCGTAGACCTTGTCGAAGTTGCGCAGCATGGCCTTGATGCGCTCGATGGCTTCGCGCATCTGGAATTCATCGTTGCCGCGCACCCTGATCGTGATGTCCGGTCCGCCGGGTCCGCCGGTGATCTCCGAGAAGGCGATCCGCTCCGCTTCTTCCACCACGCCCACATGGTTTCGGATGGCGGCGACGACCCGTGCGGATTCGCGGTCGCGTTGTTCGGTGGGGTATAGCTCGATGAACATCTGCGCGAGATGCGTCGAAGCGGCGCTCGTTTGTCCGGTATCGATATCCGATTGCTCGCCGATGATCGCGCTGATGCTGAGCGTCTCCGGCTGGGCGGCCGCGGCCTCCTCGAATCGCGCAACGACCGCTTCCGTTCGCTCCGTCGGGGTTCCGATCGGCATGCGGATATCGACGATGATCGTCTCTGAATCCTCACTCGTGAGGAAGGTGTAGGGCACGAATCCGCCGCCGAGCATGCCGATCACGATCACGAGGGAGGCGATGGCGATGGAAAGACTGATGTAACGGAACTTGAGCGAGAGCGCGAGCAGTCGGGCGTAAGCCGGGACCACCACATCCAGAATGAGGTGGTCCCGCCACTCTTCGAACCGCTGCACGAGACTCTTGCCGTTCGGCCGCAGTCTGTCGCGTTTGGCGAGGCTGTGCCCCATATGGCTGGGCAGAATGAGCAGCGACTCGATCAGGCTCATGATGAGCGCGCAGGTGACCACCAGGGGCAATGCGCCGAGCAGATCGCCGATGCTGCCCTTGATGAAACTCAAGGGGAGAAACGCCACGATGCTGGTGAGCACCGTCGCGACGACCGGCCAGGAGACCTGCTCCGCACCCTTGATCGCCGCGGGCAACGACGGCTCTCCCTGATCGTGACGCGCCTGAATGTTCTCCGCCACGACAATGGCATCGTCCACGAGCAGGCCGAGGACGACGATGAGACCGAACATCGTGAGCAGGTTGAGGGTGATCCCCGCCACTTCCATGAAGACCAGCGTGCCGGCGAAGACCGTGGTCAACCCAACCCCGACCCAGAACGCGAGGCGCCAGTTCAGAAAGAGCAGCAGCGTGAGAAAGACGAGGATCGCACCGTAGAGCGCATTGGAACCCAGCAGAGCGAGGCGGCCCTCCACGAATCGCGCGAGGTCCGACTGCGTTGCCAGTTGCGTACCGGGGGGAAGGGGATGGACGGAGTTCACGCCCGATTCCCACGCGCGACGTCTTGAAGAGCCGCCGGTCAGTTCCGCCTCGGCGTTCCGGCCGCGGATGAGATGACGAAGCGCAGCGCTAACCCGTTCAAATCCGCGCGGCCGATACGGCTCGCCGTTTCTCCCTTCGACATACGAGCGGGCCATCTCGGCCATCTCGACAATGTCCTGATCTCCCACCTTGAAAACGGTCAGGCTCACCGCACGCTGGCCGTTGAACCGGCGGGTCAGCTCGACGTCTTCAAAGTCCTCGAAGACATCCGCCAGATCCCTGACGCGCAGGACCGTGCCGTCCGGGGCCCCGCGCACGACAATGTCCCGGATCGCCTCGGCGCGTTCATCCACACCCATCACACGGACGTTGATCGTGCCCAGTTCACTGCGCACGGTGCCGCCGGGCACTTCGCGCATCCACTGCCGGATCGCGTCGGTGACCTCGGGCAGACTGATGCCGTACTCCATCATCGCGGTCTGGCGGACATCGACGCGGATCTCGTAATTGCGGACCCCGGAAATCGTCAGTTCGCCCATGCCGGACATGGATTGCAGGTCATCGCGCACGCCGCGGATCGCCCGTTTCATGGCGTCCTCATCGGCATCACCATAGAGCGTGACCATGATGACCGGCAGGCGGGGTTCAAACTCCGTGACGCGGATGCGCTCGGCGTCCTCCGGCAGATCCATGAGCTGATCAATCGCCCGCTGCACTTCGTCCGTCGCGCGATACACATCACGCACGCTGTCACGAAACTCAACGACGATCCCCCCGCCCCCTTCACTGAGGGTGGTGGTGAGCTTTTCCACTTCCTGCAGTTCCGCGAGACGATCCTCGACTTTGATGGCGAGTCCCTCCTCGACTTCCTCGGGGGTCGCGCCGGGGTACACCAGGGTCACGCTCGCCGCTTCGGGGGAGATCTCCGGAAAGAACTCGCGTTGGATCGTCACCGCGCTGTAGAAGCCCGCGATGAGGAAGGCCATCATCAGCAGGTTCACCGGAACCGGATTCGTCACGCCGAACCGGGGCAGACTCACGGTGACGGCTCCCCGTCTTCCGGAACGCGAGCCACTTCCGCCCGGTTGCTTTCGCGGCCGACAATGATCGGCTCAACCCGCGTGCCTTCGGACAGGGCGCGGGAGGCGTCGAAGATCACCATCGCGCCTTCCTCCAGTGACTCCGTCAGCACCACCCACTGATCGTCATCGATCCCCAGTTCGGGAAACCTCTCGAGAACACGAAAATCGATTGAAATCGTGCGGGAGAAGACGACGCCTTCCTCGTCGACAAGGCGGATCTGATTCTGGCGGACGCTGCGGCGCGGCACCACGGAACGCCGTTCACCCTCCCGCGAGGTGACGATGCCGCGCACGAACTTTCCCGGCGCGAGTCGATCGCGATCTTCGGGCGTCTGCTCAAGGTCGACAAAGACCGTCATGGTGCGCGTGGTTTCGTCATCCTCCGGCGCGATGCGCGTGATCTCCGCGTCCCAGACCTGTCGTCGGCCGCCGGATTCGCTGCGCAGCTGCGCGCGATCACCTTCCCCGATGAACATCCGCGCTCCGGAGGGTACCCGCAGCGGAACCTCGATGCGGCGAAGGTCAACGATCCGCGCCACCCGCTGGTTCATCTGGACGCTGTCGCCCCGATCCACTTCGACCAGTTGAACGATGCCGTCGATCGGGCTGCGGATCGTGGTGCGTTCCAGGTTCCGCTCCGCCATCCGGAGCTGGACTTCCTGCATGGCGCGACTCGCTTCGAGCTGCGCCTGTCGGGGGCGGATGGAGTCCACCCGTTCCTGGGCCGCGATTTCGTTCTGACTGGCGTTGATGAGAATCTGACGATTCTGATCGACCTCGCGCTGTGTGGCGGCGCCGCGCTCTCGGGCGTCCCGAATCCGTTCGAAGTCCTTTTCGGCGAAGCGGACGTCCTCCTGCGCAAGCTCCAGCCGCATGAGCCAGGTTCGCAATTCCACCTCAAGCAGATCGAGCTGGGCCTCCAGCTCCCGGATCCGCTGCCGGGTCATAGCGACTTCCTGCTCGTAGTCGATCGGATCGAGCCGGATGATGATCTCGCCTTTCCGAAGGGTACGACCGGTGACGATCGAGTCGGGGCGATCGATCACCACGCCGGGCACTTCCGCCGCCACGTTGGCGGTGTGCCGGGCGAAAGCGGTACCGAAGCCATCCCACTGACGGTGCACATCGACCGGCCGGGTCTCGATGACCCGGATCTGCGGCCGAATCTCGTCCCGTTCGGTCCGCGCCGGCTCCTGACGCGTTTCGATGAGGACGACCGCGATGCCGATTGACGCAGCAAGGATTGCCGCGCTGACGAAAAGTCGCGTCAGAACGGAGAGGACGGTGGGTCCCAGAATGCGGTGCCAGCGTTTCATGCGGGTTCAATCGGCGAAGATTCGGGGAGGCGGGCCGTCAACAAAGGGGCGGCATTGTACGCGGGGGATGTCTGGATTGGGGATGACCGGTCGTTTCAGAAGCGCCCGGACGATCCGCCCGGACAATGCGAGTCACTTCGTCTCCCCGCACACGAGGATGCTCCTTTGGGAGAGGATCCGGACCCCGATCAGCGGGGGGACGCCGGCCGCGTCGCACGGGCGGCCCCGGACCGCTTTCACCTGTCGCTCTATCCGGACGATCCCCCGATCGCATGAACCCTGATACCCTGATTCATCATGCACGATGCATTTCACGAGAAGACGTTAGCCACTCTCGCGCGGCTGGCCCGCCTGCGGATCGACCCGGGCGAGGCGGCCGAACTCCGTGAGAAGCTGGAATTGGTGATCGAGAGTCTGCGCCGGCTTGATGAACTCGAACTCGATGATGTTGAACCGATGACACACGCCGACGCGGGAAGGAATCGGCTCGACGAGGACGTTCCGGAGCCCGCCATGGCCGTGGACGAACTGCTGCGGAACGCGCCGGCGACGGAAGGGCGTCATATCGCCGTGCCGAAGGTCATCGACGCCGGGCGCGAGGACGGCGATGAGTCATCGCACGATCATCGGGGACGCCCGTAGCGATGTTGCCCTACCGGACCATCTCGGCGTACGTTGAGGCCGTTCGGGCCGGCCGGACGACCGCACGGCAGATGGTCGACGCCACGCTCGCGCAGATCGATGCGCAGAACTCCCGGCTCAACGCCTACCGGGAAGTCTTTACCGAGGAAGCCCGGGCCGCCGCGAATCGGATCGACGAACACATGGCGCGCGGGGCGGACCCCGGCCCCCTGGCCGGCGCGCCGATCTCGATCAAGGACAACATCGCCACGACGCTCGGCCGCACGAGTGCGGGTTCGAAAATGCTGGCGGACTACCGCAGTCCGTTCAACGCCACGGCCGTCGAGCGGCTGATCGATGCCGGCGCGATCATCATCGGGAAGGTGCAGTGCGATGAATTCGGTATGGGCTCCTCGGGCGAGAACTGCGCCTTCGGTCCGACGCGGAATCCGCACGATACCGACCGCGTGCCCGGGGGATCATCCAGTGGCGCCGCGGCGGCGGTTGCGGCCGGGCTTTGTCTGGCGTCCATCGGCAGCGATACCGGCGGATCGGTTCGCCTGCCCGCTTCATTCTGCGGTGTGGTGGGGGTGAAGCCAACCTACGGCCGCGTCTCGCGGTACGGTCTGGTCGCCTACGGTTCGAGTCTGGATTGCATCGGTCCGATCACGAATTCCGTCGCCGATGCGGCGCAGTTGCTCCAGATCATGTCCGGTCACGATCCGCGCGATTCGACCAGTTCCACGCGCGACGTTTTCGATTTCACGAAGGAGATCGAGCGCCCTGGCAAGCCGATGCGGCTGGGCGTTCCGAAGAAGGCACGGTCGGACAAGAACGACGATGCGGTGAACGACGCCTTTGCGCGGGCGGTGGATCACTTCCGCGCGAGTGGCGCAGAGATCATTGATGTCGACTTTGGCCTCGCGGACTACGGTCTGGCGACGTACTACGTTCTCGCCCCGGCGGAGGCATCGAGCAATCTCGCGCGGTACGACGGCATCCGGTACGGTCACCGCGCCGAACCGGTGGCCGGGGATTCACTCGAAGATCTCTATGCACGAACGCGTGCCGAGGGGTTCGGCGAAGAGGTCAAAAGACGAATCATGCTCGGCACGTTCGTGCTGTCGGCGGGATACCACGATGCGTACTACGTCAAGGCGCTCAAGGCCCGGCGCTTGATTCATGATGCCTTCACGGAGGTCTTCAGCCGGTGCGATGCCATGATCACGCCGACCGCCTCGATGCCGGCCTTCCGGATTGGCGAGCGTGCCGATCCGATTCGCATGTATCAGTGCGACCGGTACACGGTCAATGCCAATATCGCGGGGATCTGCGCGATGTCCCTGCCCGCCGGGACGATCGAGCAGGATGGATCAAGCCTTCCCTTCGGCGTGCAGTTGCAGGCCCCGGTGTTCGCAGAGATGACCCTGTTGCGGATCGCGCGGCAGTTGGAGGAATCGCAGCCGTCGTGGGCCGGTCGTGAATCGTGAAAGTGATCAGTGAAGAGCGAACCGTGAATTGTCCTCCGCCCACATCTGACGCCGCCCGGCGCCTCGGTATCGATCTGGGCGGCACGAACATGCAGGCTGCGCTCGTGGATGAGCGCAGCGCGATCCTCGCGCGGACCTGGCGTCCGACGCGGGCGCACGAAGGCAGCGAAGCCGTGCTGGGCCGCATCGAAGAGGCCGTGCGCGAAGTGTGCGGGAAGGCCGGTTGCGACCTAAACGGGATTCCGGCGGTCGGGATCGTCTCGCCGGGGGGTATCGATCATGCGTCCGGTGTGGTGCTCGATGCGCCGAATCTCGGCTGGACCGATCTGCCGCTGCGCGAGCTTCTGCAAAGCAGACTCGGGCGGCCGGTGGTGGTTGAAAATGATGTCAACGGGGCGGTCTGGGGCGAGTACATGGCGACCCGCCAGGAGAACGCCGCTGCCCGCGATCTGCTCGGCGTGTGGGTCGGGACCGGCGTCGGTGGGGGATTGATTCTGAACGGCGCCCTTCACCACGGTCCCCTGAGCACGGCGGGGGAGATCGGTCAGACCGTGTTCGCCCCGCACGAGCCGACCGGCCTGCGCACGGTGGAAGATCACGCCAGCCGCACGGGCTATTCCCGGTTCATTCGTCAGCAGCTCGATTCGTTCCCTGATTCCGTCCTGCGGGCCGCGGTTGATGCGGAGACCGGCGTGGTGCCCGCGCCGGAACTGCAGCGCGCCTGGATGGGTGGAGATCAACTTGCCCGCAGGACGATCGATCGCATGACCGCCGCGCTCGGCGTGGCGATCGCGAACACGGTGACGCTGCTCGCCGTGGACCGCGTGGTGATCGGCGGCGGCGTCACCGAAGCGATGGGTGAGCCGTTTCTCGATGCCATACGCGCGGTGTTTGGTGAGAATGTCTTCCCGGCACGCGGCCGCTCATGCTCGCTGAGAATGACGCAGCTTGAAGCGGATGCGGGGCTGATCGGTGCGGCGCTGCTCGCGCGGGCGGAAGGCGGGCCGTGAAGAGTGAACCGCGTTGGCCGGCCGCCGAGCGTTCGTCG